>QNZT01000123.1 GCA_003978455.1 Sulfurospirillum sp. | reverse complement strand
ATATCCAGACAGTCGCTTCGGGAGATGCGGTGACCGGGATCGCCGGTCTGGAAGGGCTAGGACAGATCAAGCAGGGATTTGTCGAGATGAGTAACGTCCAGCTGGTCGAAGAGATGACCGATCTGATTACGGGGCAGAGGGCATATGAAGCCAACTCTAAAGCGATTACCACGTCTGATGAGATGTTGCAGACTGTTAATCAACTGAAACGATAATAACAACGATAATAGGGGAAATATAGATGGATAAAATAGTGATGATTCCGACAGCGATGCTTTTGCTGTTTCTGGCAGGAGGACTGCTCTTTTTTTATGGGGTCGAATACCTCTTCAACCGATCCGATTTCAAGGAGCTGGAAGATCTCGAAAAAAAGCTTTACTGAATGATTTAACTGAAACTTTTACATACTTTTGTGTTTTTTTAGATAAAATAGCCGCAATTTAAATACAAAGGTATGTTATGAACATGATTACAGGCAATGTCTGGAAGTTCGGCGACAACATCGATACCGATCTGATTATCGCCGCACGCTATCTCAACACTTCAGACCCCCATAAACTCGCAGAACACGTTATGGAGGATGCCGATCCCGAATTTATCACGAAACTGAAACCCGGAGACATCATCGTCGCGGGTGAGAACTTCGGTTGCGGTAGCAGCCGCGAACACGCGCCGATCGCACTGAAAGCGGCAGGCGTATCTGCGATCGTGGCGAAGAGCTTTGCACGTATCTTTTACCGCAATGCGTTCAATATGGGACTCCCTATCTTCGAGCTTCAGGAGAGTGACGAGATCGATGAAGGGGATCTGATCAAAATCGACCTCGACAGCGGGGAGATCGAAGATCTGACCAAAAAAACCACGTTTCACTTTACCCCGATACCTCCCTTTATGCAGGAGTTGATCAACTGCGGAGGTTTGATCAACTTCGCAAAGGCAGAGATGATGCAGGAGGGACGATAGATGGCAAAAGTCTATAAAATCGCCGTGATCAAAGGCGACGGAATCGGTCCGGAAATCGTCGATGAAGCGATCAAAGTACTCGATGCGCTGGCATCGGTATATGATTTTGATTTTCGTTATAACGAACTGTTGATGGGCGGTAATGCGTATGATATCACCGGTGATCCGCTGCCGCAGGAGACGATCGACGGATGCAAAGAGGCGGATGCGATTCTTTTCGGTGCGATCGGCGGTGAAAAGTGGGACAACCTGCCGCGCGAGAAACGCCCTGAAAGCGGACTGCTGCGACTGCGAAGCGAACTCGACCTCTATGCCAACTACCGACCGGTCAAAGTTTATGATGAATTGATCGAAGCGAGTACCTTGAAAAAAGAGGTTGTCGAAGGTGTTGATCTGCTTGTCATGAGAGAGCTGACAGGGGGGATCTATTTCGGTCAGCCGCGTGAAAAAGGGGAGAACAAAGCCTTCAATACGATGGTTTATAGTAAAGAGGAGGTGGTCAGAATCGCCAAAGAGGGATTTGAAGCAGCGATGCGACGTGACAAGCGTGTCTGCTCCGTCGATAAGGCAAATGTCCTCGAAGTGAGCCAGTTCTGGCGTGAGATCGTCGAAGAGGTGGCAGAGGCGTACCCGGAAGTGACACTCTCTCATATGTACGTGGACAATGCCGCGATGCAGCTGGTACGCAATCCCAAACAGTTTGATGTCATCCTTACCGGCAATATCTTCGGGGATATTTTGAGTGACGAAGCGAGTATGATCAGCGGCTCTATCGGACTACTGCCTTCGGCATCTGTGGGTGGACGCGTGGGGCTTTATGAGCCTATCCACGGCTCTGCGCCGGATATCGCAGGGCAGGGAATCGCCAACCCGATCGCGACGATCGCCAGTGCGGCGATGATGCTGCGTTTTTCGTTTGGCGAAGAGTCTGCGGCCGACAGAATCGAACAGGCGATCGAACAGGTACTCAGAGAAGGGTACCGTACGAGAGATATCGCCGACTATGGTGCCAAAGAGATCTGTTCCACGACAGAGATTGGCTCCTATATCGCGGAGTATGTCTCTAAAATCTGATGGGAACGATTACACTTGCGAAAATCTATGAGAAACAGGGGCATCTGGCAGACGCGCTGAAGATCTATGAAGCGCACTTGCAGAAAAACCCCGGAGATGAAGCTTTGAAAGAGGCTGTGATCCGCCTGCGGAAGATCAATACCAAAGCATTGAAGTATTTTATGGAGATGCACACGGAAGAGCAGTTTTTAAAATTTGAAAGGTGGCTTTGTAAATCATGGAACTAAGGGATCTGGTACTCTCTACACTTGAAGAACTCGATGACAGGATAGAACGCGAAGATGAGATCAAAGAGAAGATCGCCGCGCTGGAGGATGAGGATCGCAGAAGGCAGCAACAAGCAGCACAAAAAGCGCAGGACGTGGAAAAGAGTGCGCTTCCTGTGGTCAGAAGCGATGATGAAATCGCTTTTCTCAAACATACCAAAGAGCGCCTTCAGACACTCTTTGAAGGGTTGAAATCTTCCGAAATCAAAGATCCCGAAGCGAAACTGGAACTGACGCTAAAGTACCTGCAACTACTTCTGGCACAAGTCGATGAAAGAGTTCATGAAGTCAAAGAGAGCAACCGGTAATCCGAATGCAAAAGATCGGAATCGCACTCTCCGGCGGGGGAAGCAGATGCATCGCACAGCTGGGTGTCATCAAGTTTCTGGAGGAGAAAGGAGTCTCTTTTTCTGCGGTCAGCGGAAGCAGCGGCGGGTCGATCGTCGGAGCGCTCTATGCCGGCGGACGCACCCCGGATGAGATACTCTCTCTGCTCAAAGAGATCGATTTCAAATCTTTTTTGAAGTATCATCTTCACAAAGGATCGCTCTACTCGGTAGTCGGTGCGGAGGCGTATCTGCGAGATGTTGTTGGACTGCGTGACTTTACGGAGTTGAAAATCCCCTTCTACTGTACCGTGGTCAATTTCCGTACCGGTCTTGCCGAATACAAAAAGAGCGGTGATCTGGCGAAACTGATCATCGCCTCCTCTGCACTGACACCGATCTTTGCACCGGTGGAGCATAAGGGCGAGACCTACATAGACGGCGGATTTTATGACAATCTGCCCGCAGCCGCGCTGACAGAAAGCTGTGACAAGATCATCGGTATCAATGTCAATCCGATGTTTGAATCGCTTCCGAAGGGATTTAAAAGACGGCTGGCAAAATCGCTTTTTATCATGCTCAATGCCAACATACGCGAAGGAAAACGCCTGTGTGATCTCTACATAGAGCCGAAGGATATGAGCAGATATTCGATTTTCAATACCGAAAATTTCGATATGTTCTTCGAAATGGGATATCATGAAGCCAGAGTGCATGAAAGAGCAATAGAACAATTCAGAGGAGAGTTATGAGCCAGTATATACTAAAGATCGACTGTTCGGACGAAAAAGGGCTGATCTACCGTATCGCCGATGTGATCTATAAAAACGATCTCAACATCGAAAAGAACAGTGAATTTGTCGATGAAGAGAATAAAAAGTTTTTTTTCAGGGCGCGTATCATCGGCAATGTCGATACCGTCACTCTGAAACATGAGCTGAAAGCGATACTGCCCGAAGATGTTAATATCTACCTGCATGCCAGACATGCCAAAAATATCGTCCTCATGGCGACCAGAGAGTCGCACTGTCTGGGGGATATTCTCCTCAAGAACTACAGCGGGGAACTCTTTGCCAACGTGCAGGCGGTCATCTCCAACCACGATACACTCCGGGAGCTGAGCGAGAAGTTCGGGATTCCCTACTTTTACGTCTCGGCGGAAAATATCGACCGAAAAACACATGAACAGAAAGTCCTGACGATCCTCGAAGAGTTCAATCCCGATCTGATCGTACTGGCGAAGTATATGCGTATCCTTTCGAGCGATTTTGTCAGACACTATGAAAACAGAATCATCAACATCCACCACTCCTTTCTGCCCGCTTTTATCGGGGCGAACCCCTATAAACAGGCGTATCAGCGGGGTGTGAAGATCATCGGAGCGACGGCGCACTTCGTCAACGACAACCTCGACGAGGGACCGATCATCGCGCAGGATGTGATCCATGTCAACCATGAGTACGACTGGAAAGCGATGCAGCTGGCGGGGCGCAACGTCGAAAAAGTGGTTCTCTCTAACGCTCTCGATCTGGCACTCGAAGATCGGATCTTCATCTACGGCAACCGGACGATCATCTTCTGATGTTCAACATCGTCCTCGTCCACCCGCAGATTCCCCAAAATACCGGCTCCATCGGTCGCATCTGCGTCAATACCGACAGCAGACTGCACATCGTCAAACCGATCGGCTTCGATATGAGTGAAAAAGCGCTCAGACGTGCCGGACTGGACTACTGGAAACTGCTGGATGTAACCGTTTGGGAAAGTTTAGATGACTTTTTAAAAACTTATGAGAAGGATAAGGATAGATTTTTCTTCTCCACCACCAAAACGGACAGACCCTATTTTACCGCATCGTTTCAACCCGGAGACTTTCTCTTCTTCGGCTCCGAAACAAAGGGACTTCCAGAGGAACTGACGGCACTCAAACAAGATCACAAGATCACCATCCCCATGTCCGAAAACGGAAGAAGCCTCAACCTCTCTGTAGCCGTCGGTATCGTACTTTACGACGCAATCCGACAAAATTTTGACGCTTTCGACACTTTTTAATTAAATTTTTTTTCCTTTTTGTCGATATTACCTTATAGAACTTTTTATAAGGTGACAAAATGCGAAAGATATATACTCTTTTATGGTTGGTGATGGTTGTGCCGGTGCTGTTGAGTGCAAGTGCGGTTATTGACGATGAGACTATAGATGATCAGTATCAAAAAAATATGACAATGGCTCCAGGTTGGGTTACCGATACCTACACTTTTCATGCGACACAAAAAGGCAGTTATACCATAACTGTTTCTGCAACTAAAAAGAAAATCAAAATGAAAGCAGGGGATACTTCTGGTAGTCAGAGTTTTTTTAGAGATGCTGACGGGAATAAAAAAAACAGGAGTGCCACCTTTCATGTAGAAGCAAATCAAGATGTTTACTTAACAGTTTGGAAAGAGAGAGGAAACTCTTTACAATATGATTTAAATATCAAATTTACACCGGATAATTCTACGCAGTCTGGCTCTGTGACGCAATCTGATACTATTACGCTTTCAGGTACGCTCAGAGACTTTCATGATTATTCAAAGTATCCTGATAAAAATCCGGATTTTGAAAATCCTGCCAGAGTACCTGGATGGAACCGAGATCCTGTGCTCAATCAAGGTAACTATGCCGTAGTTGGTTTGGTAAACGATACACTAACCAATGGTGTTCCAACTTTGGCAAATAACGGTTTCGGTACTGTAGATACTACAAATGTACTAGTAGCTGGGACACTTCACTCTATTACTGATGCTGCAAGTTTTTCACAGTGGTTTAAAGATGTCGATGGTATCAACCAATCTATGCC
>QNZT01000170.1 GCA_003978455.1 Sulfurospirillum sp. | reverse complement strand
TGGGAAATACCAGTGTAACACCCTGAATATGCTCTTTTGCAATACGCCGCTCCACCTCCTCGCACACAAACTTCTTTTTGGTAAAGAGCTCCGGCACATTCTGCTTCAGCCAGTAGATCCGTGCAGGATATCGGCATGCGATGGTTTCGTTTTGATCTTCTATCTGCCGAACCGTCGCTTCAAGTTCATATTCGGCTGAAAAGTGTTCAGGATCGGTAAGAAAAAAGGAGGCATCGTCAATATCACTTTTGTCCTCTTTCATGTGCAAAAGGACACGCCAGTAATGGCTGTTTGAGAGTTTATGAAGTCTCTGTGTCGTTATGCCCTTGCCCAAAAGAGCCGGGCATATCAGGAGAGAAGCAAAAAGGGTAAGACACAAGCCCCCTTTTTGCAGCAAATATTATCCTGCGATAGTCACGATAGCGTCAATGACACTGGCAGACGTGACATCTTCACTGGCATATATCTTGTCGAAGTTGGCTTTGAGTTTTGTCTCAAAACTCCTTTTGTCGGAAACTTTCAACATGGAAGCCAGTGTATCGAGTGTTTCACCCTCACCCATTGCAATGTCGGTAGCCAGGTTGTCCATATTGTCAGCGACAAATGTCTCAACCTCATTGGAGACAAGCAGTACCGGTTTATCACACCCAAGCGTTCCCGTCGTGATACCGAACGTCTGGTTTCCGGAAAGTGAATTCAATGTCGCAGCGATAACCTGTTTCGCTACTGTATTTTGATTATCGATAATCACACTACCCAAACCACAACCCGTATTGATATTTCTCTCAGCATGGACAGAAACAGTCAGTGTCGCAATAGCCAGTGTAGTCAGAAAAATTTTTTTCATTTTTACACACTCCTTTTGTTCTTGAATTGAAAATTATTGTACATATTGTTTACTTAATTTACCCCGCAAGAGGAAAAAAATTAAATATATTGTAATTATATAAATATTTTTTCTTTAGTTGTAAATTTCAGTGTCTATTAAGTAATTTCATGTAAAATTCAAATTCTATTTTACTTACGAATTTTTATAAAAGTTTTTGCTTTATTGGCTAAACTGATTTTGTTTTCAGCCGATAGGAAAACAATCATGAATAAAAATCGTGAGTAACATAAACTAAAAAATTAACCTTGAAAGGGGCAATCCATGACTGTTGAAGAATTAGAATTACTAGGGACATTGAGTGAGCTTGAGCTTGAAAACCTTGATGACGATGCACTGGCATCTCTGTTGGAAGAGGCTCTGGCTGTGACTGATGAAGATCCATACGAAGCGATCACATTCATCACGGAAAACAGTGAGATCCCATACGAAGATCTTCAACGCGTTTACAACACGTTTAAAAAGTAGTCCGACTACTTTCCAATCACAGGCATACAGAGAGGAATATCTCACATCCTCTCTGTAAACTCTCTCACTTCCCGGTCAATTTCAAAAACATCTTCCAGATTCAGCGGTTTAAAATCTTCAAATGCCTTGTAAGCGGCAATCGTTTTGCGAGATATATCCATAAATCCTATCTTACCTGCAAAAAACTGTGCGATGCCTACTTCATTGGCCGCATTGACTACTGCACCCAAATGGGGATTTTCCAAAACAGCATCTTTGATCTCCCAGATAGGATATCGCGCCGGATCAATTTTGCGAAATTCAAGCGATCCGACTTCCACAAGATCAACAGGCTTTAAAATCTGCTCTTCGACACTGCCAAGCAACGCAAAGGCGATAGGCAGCTTCATATCGGCATTGGCGATATGCGCAGTGGTGCTGCCGTCTTTGAAATCGATCAACGCATGAATGATCGACTTGGTCTCTATCAGTGCATCAAGTTTGTCGATACCAAACAACCATTTCGCCTCCAGTAGCTCAAACAGTTTGTTTGTCATTGTCGCACTGTCGATGGTTATCTTGCGCCCCATCGACCAGTTAGGATGGTTCAGCGCCTCTTCCACGGTCGCTTTTTCCAGTACATGAAGTGGCGTATCCCGAAAAGAACCTCCGCTGGCGGTAACAGTCATCTTCTCTACCGGACGATCCTGTAGCAGATACCAGAGCCCGAAATGCTCACTGTCAATAGGATCTATTTTGGAGATATCTATAAACTGTCCCGCTACAACAAGACTCTCTTTATTTGCCAGGGCGACTCTCTTTTTACACTGAATCGCCTCTATCGTCGGTCGAAGACCCGCAAAACCGACCAGTGAATTAACCACCAGCGCGCTCATGCTTGTACGAATCGCGTCGAGTATCCCCTCCTCTCCATACAGAACATTATCATGAAGCACAAGGGGAACAGACTCTTTTTGGGCTACAACCACACACTTCGGACGCACCTCAGCAATCTGCCTGTTGAGCAGATCGATATTGTTTCCCGCAACCAGTACCTCTACAGGCAGATCAAAACGTTTTGCGATATGCAGAGCATTGACACCGATAGAACCGGTAGAGCCTAAAACGATCAAGCCAAACCTCTGAGCAGTATCACCATCAGCACTCCGGCGAAGAGATACCCATCCACACGGTCAAGTACACCGCCATGCCCGGGAAGTACATTGCCGCTGTCCTTTACCCCCGCCTTTCGCTTGAGATAACTCTCAAACAGATCCCCAAATACCGAAGCAAAAGAGACAACCAAAGAAATCAAAACTGACAAAATCGGAGAGACAAAAGAGACTCCGTAGAGTGCCCCTGCAACCGTTGCAAGCAAAACACCCCCGATAACACCTTCCCATGTCTTTTTGGGCGAGACTGGTGAAAACGGTGTTTTTCCTATCGCTTTACCGGTAAAATAGGCACCGGTATCTGTCAGGGCAACGATGATCACCAGCCAGACCATCGCATCCATACCAAATCCTTTGTAAAGTGCCAATAAAAAAAGAAATGATGCCGTAGGATAGAGAAAGAGATAGATTTTTTTCATATCGACACTGTTTTTATAAACCATCCACGAGAGTGCGATGATCGAAGCCAGAAAAAAGAGATCGTCCGGATTGATATATACCAACGATACCAGCCATAGTATTGCCGCATATGCGTAGAGTTTGTTGTCACTGATCTTCAAAAGCCGCATCGTTTCATAAAAAGCAAAAAGATATGCCACACCCAAAAATGCCCAGGTCAGCAGAGCACTGTCCACTATCCCGATAAAGAGAAGAACACCTACCAGAGCGATACCTGTAACAAAACGCGGTTTATCTATTTTTTCCAGCCAGTTTTTGGATTTTTCCATCTATTTTCGCCTCTTTTGATAGTTTTTGTTATCTTACAGAGTTGCTACTTAAGGGTATCTCCCTAAAATCAGACACGAATATCAAGAATATGATACGGAAGTGATTCAAACAGCTCCTCATCACCGTGTCTGCTACGCATCTTTTTATAGCGTAACAGTACTTCTACCTCTTTTTCTCCCGTTTGCTCTTCGGCTTCTTCACGCTGATGCTCTTTGTCCGGATCGATAGCATCTGCTTCTGTTACATCGTTGATATCACCGACCGCCATAGATTTTTCATTGATTCGCGCAGCAGCGATTACATTTTGAAACTCTACCCTGTTTTGGTAATCTGTCTGTTTGGCAGCGGGAACCTGCATATTTTGATTGGCATATACAATCCCTTCAAGCGGTGTAATCGGCATCATTTACTCCTTCGATACTTTGATAGTATCGTAATTGACATAGTTGACATTCGCTCCGTCACGCATTTTGACATTGCGCCGCTGTGTAAAATCGACCAGATAACTACCCGGTTGTACGGCACTGAACTGGACACACAGCTTTGCCGCGAACTCCAGTACGGCAAACGGCGGTGTTTTTTTCTCGTTGCGTATTATAACATGTGTTGAAGGCATATCTTTCAAATGCAACCAGATATCGCTCATCTTTGCCGATTTGAGCAGGGAAATATTGCCCCGTTCATTTTTACCGAGCATGATCTTGTACCCCTCGATAAAAAATGTTTCTATATTCGCATCATCTTTTTTTTCACGTTTTTGGTTTTTAGGCTGTCTGGGCAGATAGAGCTGCAGCTCATCGATGCTTTTTGCACGGCATATAGCCTCCCTCAGACGCTTCAGAAAAGTGATCTTCGATTCGAGATTATCCCTCTCTATGTGGGTATGTTTTGCTTTTTGCTTCAGTTTTTTGGCACGTTTGAAAAAATCATTCGCCGCTTCAGCAGGTGTACGGCTCTTTGAGGGAAGATAAATCGTACGCTCTTCTCCTTCAAAGTCAGTAACCGTGATCTCTTTTTGGTAGTTCTTCATGAGATGCAGATGCGATAAGAGCAAGTTCCCCTCAAGTGTCAGCCTGTCGCTTTTTTCTTGTAATAACGCTTCATCTTCTAGATTGTCATAGATCTGTTGCAGTTTCCTGAGCTTCTTTTCCACGATCTGCAGCTTTTGTCGCCGCAGAGCTTCAATCTTCTGCCGCTCCCGTTTGACGAAGACTTCATGAAGATACACAGAGATATCTTCGATCACTTCCGGCGATGCTTTAAACGGGCGGGGAGGCAACTCCTGCAATTTCACCCCGGGCTGCACTTCCCGAAACGAAGTATGTGCATCGATATGCCGATACGCTTCGAGGATCACACCTGCTTCATCCAAAATGATGATATTTGTATTTCTTCCGGTAAATTCAAACTGTAAAACCGATTTTTGTGCTTTGTAGCTGGAAGAGGAGTTCACCCATATGCGCAAGATACGGTTCCCCTCAGGAACTTCGACCTTTTCCACTTTGGCATTGTTGAACCGCTTTTTCAGCACCACATCGAAAGGGGCATTGTAGTGGCGTATCTTTTTGTATGTATCGGTCTGAAAGATAGCCGCATCACCGCGACGCATATCAAAGTAGTAACTCTCGCCTTTATCAAAAACGATCTTGACGATGGTATCTTCAACACGCTCGATCGCATGAATCTTACGGTAGCGGCTTAAATGGGAAGCTATTTGGACTAAAGCAGATCTTGTCATGAAGATATGATAGCAAAACTATCATATCGAAACCAAATGTTGCTGTATCTGCCCCTTTGTGACACAGAAACACCTGCAAGAGAAAACAGGATAAATCCTTTAAACACTTTCCATCTGAAATACTTCCTTGACCACCTCTTCAAATCCTGGCTTGTCAAGTTTGTATTGCTCCACTAACTGCAAAGCTCTGGGCAAATTTTCATCGATGTGCAAAGGTTGTGTACTGATCACTGTTTTGACAACCTGAAGCACCTCTGCACATTCACGTACATCGTCTTCCGCCTCTTCTGGATTATTGATATGCTTGATGGCATTGTACATAACCGGATCGAAATTCCAGTCATTTAGAAGGATGGCAGTAACTTCTTCGTTGGTGATGCCAAACACTTTTTTCTCAAGATCGTACATCTCTTCCAGCGTTTTTACCTTTTCTGTCAGCGCCTTGAATTCATCTTTCTTTCCATGTTCGATAACCAAAGAAGCCAGCACGATTTTTCCAATCTCCAT
>QNZT01000165.1 GCA_003978455.1 Sulfurospirillum sp. | reverse complement strand
GAGAAGAGAAAGCTGAACAAATAATAATAAATATGTTATAATTTTATTATAGGCTGAGGGGAAACAGACTGTTTAATAACCTTAAAGGAGGAAACATGAAGTTAGGAAAAGTTTTAAGTTACGTTGCAGCGGTGGGTATCGCTACAGTGGGACTTCAGGCAGGTACATCGAAGATGGACTTTGCCAAAGTCTATGAAAAAGAGTGTCAGGGTTGTCACGGTCCTATCCACCAGGGTGGTGTCGGTGCCGATCTTCGTCCAAAAGCGCTGAAAAAGAAAAACAGAGAGTTCCTTGCGGAGACTATTTTGCATGGTCGTGAAAATACGGCAATGCCTGCCTGGGATTCAAAATTTTCCAAAGATGACGCGACAGGTATGATCGACTGGCTGATGGATTGGAAAAATACCGTTGAGCTGAAACTCGATCTTAAAAAAGTCAAGCAGACATGGACAAAACTTGCTGACCGTGAAGCATTGGCGAAAAAGTATCCTGTAGATAAAAACGGAAACCTGAAATATAAAGGCGATGTCAAAAATGTCAAAGATATTACATTTGCGACAGAAAGAGATGCCTCTTTGGTCGATTTTATCGACTCTACAACAGGTAAAGTACTCTCCAGACATAAAGCGGGTTTTGCGGTTCACGTTACTGTAACCAACAAGCACAATCCACGCTATGCATATTCTATCTCAAGATCAGGACGCTTGACAATGTTCGATATCGGTGCTCCGGGACAGCCTGCTGTCGCGAGTGTACAGGTAGGACAGGAGTCACGTGGTCTGGGTGTATCACCTGACGGTAAATATATCCTTGCGGGTAACTACAATCCGGGCGGTGCGGTTCTGTGCAGTGCTGTGACACTCGAACCTCTCAAAGCGTATGATACCAGCCGTGTTATCGATCCTGATGGACAGATTGGACCGAGCCGTGTTGCAGGTATTGCTGATACGCCGTATGGACCATACTTCGCGATGGCACTGAAAGACGCAGGACATGTCTATATCATCGACTATAGTAAGCCTGACTTCCCGATCGTAGGGGATGTGCCCAATATAGGTAAAATTCTGCACGACTGTTTCTTAAATGAAAACAAAGGCGAAGATTTCGGTAGATATTTCCAGATCGCTTCCCAGGGATCTGATGTGATGGGTATCGTTGATTTCAAAAATAAGACACTAGCAGCTAAAGTTTATACCGGGAAAAAATCGAAGCCACACCCTGGTCAGGGTTCAAGTTGGTTTAACAAAAAAATGGGTAAACAACTCAATGCCACCAACTCAATGAACTTCGGTTCAGTTGTAATCTGGGAGTCTCCGGGGTGGAAAATTGTCAAAAAGGTTAAAACTGCCGGTGGCGGACTTTTTGTCGGAACGGGTGAGGATACACCTTGGATCTGGTCTGACTGTGTACTGGGTAAACCTGAGAATTACAACAAAGTATATCTGATCAATAAAGAGACTCTTGAAACTGACAGAATTATTGAAGTCGGTAAAACACAGGGTAAATTGATCGATGCGAAAACAGGTAAAGTACTCCAGACATGGGATGCGACACAGTATGAAAAAGTACCTATGAATGAGGCACACTCAAAATTGAGTAACGAAACACTTTTGCCTTATCCTACAGGAAAACTTGGTGCAAAAGTCAAAAATCCTGTACAGCCAAGATTGTTGCATGCTGAGCCTGCAAACCATGGTAAGTGGACGATGATCTCTGAGTGGACAACCGGTAGAATCGGTATCTATGAGTCAGAGACAGGTAAGTTTATCAAGTATATATATAATTTGACAACACCTACCTTTACATACTCTGTTGAGCACAGACAGCACGTACCTGGTGCGTAATGATGCATTACTCTTCCCCTTCCGGGGAAGGGTAGTTTATTGAGCCAACAATCGTTGGTTCAATAAACTATCAGGTAATCTTGTATGAAAATCATTTTTATACTTTCCTTTTTTATTTTTTTCAGTGAAGCAAAATATCTGGACAACCATTCGTGCAATGAGTGTCATGAAAAGATTTATGAAGAGTATCAGGGCTCTGCGCACAGCAAAAGCTACTTTACGGATGAATTACACCGAAAAATAGCCGATGCGGTAAGTGCAACCAAATATGAATGTGCCGCCTGTCATATGCCTGTGGCAAACAATCTCAAAGATTTGATAAACGGCAAAGCGAGACCCGACAAAAACAATAAAACACATACTGATGGTGTTTCGTGCTACTTTTGTCATACGATTGCATATGTCAAAAAGGCGCATAAACGCAATATCAATATCAAATCCCGTCAGGCAGACGGCTACAAACCCACGCTCTATGGGAGATTATTCAAACCTGACGATAGCGACAAACACTCTTCTGTCAACAACCCTGTCTATGCTAAAAATGCATGTACCGGATGTCACTCCCATAAACGCAATGATAACAATGTAACGATATTTCATGCTATGGATACACATCAGGATAGTCTGGAGTGTATCAAGTGCCATATGCCGGAAATTGAAGGCGGGGCGGAGAAGATGGACAAACGTGCCAGGGGGCATCATGCCAGCCATAAATTTTCAGGTATTCATGATAAAGCTTTTCGTAAAACAGGAGTGGATATAAATGTTTCCGTTTCAGGGGAAAAATTAACAGTCACCCTGCATAACAAAATGGCGCATCCACTTATCATCCAGCCTGCACGAGCAAAATTTATCAAAGCAGAGATCAAAAGAGACGGCAAAACGATCTGGCAGAATTTTCAGAAAAATCCGGAAGAAGACAAACAGGGGTATTTCGCGTTTAGCTTTAAAAAGGATGGGCAGAAAATCATCGTTCCCGCTACCGCGACATCCGGCACTGTCCACAACCTGGATGCAAAAAGTACGGTGACACTGCACTATAAAATACCCGCACCGCAAAAAGGAGACGAGATCGTCGTCGGTCTCTGGGTACAGCTTGCAAAAAGCGACTGTGCCTCCGCGATAGAGCTTGAAGATAAATCTCTCATGAAGCCTGAACTTATCAAAGAGATAGCGCAAAAGGTGAACTGATTATGATTGTCTGACTGATACATATCAACTTGTTTTGGTCAAATGTATGATAACATAGTACTCAAATTATCGGGGGATCTGTTTATGCGTATTATTATCTTGATATCTGTTTTTTTGTTGTCACTGGAGAGCACTGCCGGTGCTGACGGGAAAAAAGTATTTGAAACCTATTGCTGGGGATGTCACCATCAGACGGCGGTCGCTTTTGGACCGCCGTTCAGTGAGATCGCATCCAAAAGAAGTGCCGAAGAGATCGAAGCGATGATTACCGATCCTGAAGGTGTCTCCAAAATCTTCGGATACAAACGCAATGCGATGCCGACACTGAAACTGACACCGCAGGAGCGTAAAGAGATCACTGCATATATCCTCTCTTTTAAGCCCAAAGGCGGCAAGTAATGTTTCGGCTCTCCAATTTACTGAAATCGGTAGTATCCGGACAAGAGGCGAGGGTACTGGACGGTAGCATCGCTATCTGGAACTTTACCAACCGCTGCAATCTCTCCTGTATGCACTGCTACTCCAGAGCCGATCTGGACTCTCAGGATACGCTGACGACCGAAGATATTATGAAAACGCTGCCCAAACTGAAAGCAAACGGTATCAAGTTCATCATCTTCTCGGGTGGTGAGCCGCTTACGAGAAAAGATCTCTTCGATATCGCCAAACGTTGCAGGGAACTGGGGATCATCACCTATCTCTCCACCAACGGGCTCTATGTCGGACATAAAAATGCACAGAAAATCCTGGATACTTTCAACTATGTCGGTATCAGCATCGACGGGAGTGAAAAGACGCACGACCGTTTCAGAGGACTTGAGGGCTCTTTTGCCATGTCGATGGATGCGGTCAGGCTGCTGAACAGTTACGGCAAAAGCAAGGTAGGGATTCGCTTCACGATCACCAAAGAGACATACGACGATCTGAAGTTTATCTTTGAACTGGCAGAAAAAGAGAATATACCGAAAGTCTATATCTCCCATCTCGTTTACAGCGGACGCGGTCTGGACAATCTGAAAATGGATCTGACCAAAGAGCAACGCAGAGTTGCGGTAGAGTTTATTTTGGATAAAGCGTTCGAATATCATGAAAGCGGCAGGGATATCGAGATCGTCACGGGAAATATGGAGCAGGATGCACTTCTGTTTCTGGAAAGATTCGGTGAAAAGTATCCCGATTTGAAAGAGACGATGCGAAAGCGGCTCAGGGAGTGGGGCGGTAACAGCGCCGGACGAAAGCTTCTCAATATCGACTCGGAAGGCAATGTAAAGCCTGATCCTTTTTTCCCGATGAAAATCGGAAATATACTGCATCAGGATTTCAGTGACATCTGGAGTAACAAACCGACCGAACTTTTGCAGAAGCTTCGGGAGCATCCCCGCAAAATCAGCGGCAAATGCAGTGTCTGCGATGAGATAGATATCTGCAACGGCGGTTCGCGGAGCCGTGCCTATGCGATATATGGGGATATGTGGGCTGAAGACCCTTCATGTTACCTTACCAACGAAGAGATAAAAGGAGTATAGAAGATGAGACTGTTTTTAGCGATGTGTATATTGTCCACGATGCTTTGGAGCGATATGACAAAGATGAAAGAGAAAGTATTTGTAGTAGAGCGTGAGAGCAGCTCGGTTGCAGTAATCCAGGATGGATTGACACGCAGACATATGAAAAAGATGCACAATATGAACCATGCTATTATCAAATTTGACGGTAAGGATGCCTATCTGATCAGCCGTGACGGATATGTGGTCAAGTTCGATCCGCTTACCGAAAAAAAAGAGGCGGAGTACAAAACGAGTAAATCGGCAATCGGTTTTGTGATTGGAAAAAATTATGTCGCAGTGGCAAACTATGATGACAAATCGGTAGATATCCTCACACGTGATCTCAAACCGATCCAGAAGATCAAAACAGGCTCCAAAAATGTCGGTATCAAAATCTATAAAAACTATCTTGTTTTTGCACAGATGGACAACGACAAAGTAACGGTACTCAAAGATGAAAATGCAGGCAAAGGAAAACCTGAATTTAAAAAGTACAAAGAGTTTGATGTCGGTAAAATGCCTTTTGATGCGATGATTGAAAACAATACCTATATCGTCGGTTTTTTCCTGACCAAAGGGTTTGGTGTGATCGATCTGGACAAGATGACTTACCGGCAGATCAATGTCACGGCTGAGGGCAATAAACCTGTGCTGAAAGTGCCGCATTTCGGTTTCTGGAGTTTGAGTAAAGACAAAACCTTTATCCCTGCGGTCGGAAATAACAAAGTACTTGTCTATGACAAAAAGTTCCATTTTATCAAAGCTATCACAACCAAAGGGTTGCCTGTATTTACCTCCCTGAGTCCCGATAAAAAGTATCTTGCGGTTACTTTCAGCGGAAAAGACTTCCCTTCTATTCAGATTATCGACACCAATACACTGAAAATCATCAAAACATTTAAGTTTCCGGGCAAGGTGC
>QNZT01000164.1 GCA_003978455.1 Sulfurospirillum sp. | reverse complement strand
ATGATCCCAGATCAACTCTTTGAGATAGATCTTGAAGTGTCCGTGCCCCTCTCCGCCGCGTTTGTAACGCTCCTGCAGCTCTTTTTGTCCCGCTTCGTCGAGGAAGAGTTTACAGAGATTGTAAACGTTACAGTTGATGTACTCTTTGGGCTCTTCCATCGGTACCGATTCGGTGACGATCTTTCCTGTCTGCTTTTTCAGCTGCTTTTCGGTGGTGAAAAGATCGATCGTATTGCCGTAGCTTTTACTCATCTTAGCACCATCTGTTCCGGGTATGGTCTGGATATCTTCATCTGTTTTAAACTGCGGCAGGGTGAAGAGTTCGCCTTTGTCGTTATTGAACTTGATTGCGATATCCCTGGTGATTTCGACGTGTTGTATCTGATCTTTTCCCACCGGCACTATCTCCGCATCATAGAGGAGGATATCTGCTGCCATCAGTACGGGGTAAGAGAAGAGGGCGTGGTTGGCGGCGATCCCTTTTGCCACTTTGTCTTTGTAGCTGTGGGCGCGTTCCAGCAGTCCCATCGGGGTATATCCGGAGAGTATCCAGTAGAGTTCGAGCACCTCTTTGACATCGGATTGTACCCAGAGGGTCGATTTTTCGGGGTCGATACCGAGTGACAGATAGGTGATCGCGGCATCGATCGTATTTTGACGCAGTGCCTGGGCATCTTTGAGCGATGTAAGCGCGTGATAATCCGCGATAAAGATGAAAAGATCGCTCTTGTCCTGAAAATCGAGCATCTGCCTGATAGCGCCGAAATAGTTGCCGATATGTAGTGTACCTGACGGTTGAATACCTGTAATAACTCTCATGAAAATAGTGTCCTGATCTAAAGTTGGATGATTATATCTAAATAATTTGATTTTTTTCTCAGGGCTTTTGGGCAAAAGGGTAAAAATGTTTCAAATGGTAAACAAAAAGTATCTTTTTTGACCAGAAAGAGAAAAAGTAAAATAAAATTGTTAATTTTTTAAAAACTTGACCGAAATAGAGTTAGAAACAAAAAAAATGGAGACAAAATGATATCTGATAAATTATCTAAGACCACGCTTAATGCGCTTATCCTCTCGACAGTGTTACAGGCAGGCGCATATGCACAAGGCGATGAGTACAAAAGCGATACCTACAATGGCAATGGCGGACAAGCTCTTGTTTTGAAATCACTGGGAAACAGAGATGTTGAGACAACACTTCTGGTCAGTTTTAACAAACCTCTCAGCAGAAGTGAAAAGGAGCGTTTTTATACAATGGGTGTGGATACCATTGTTTATGCCGGAGCGTTGAATTACTATTTTTATCTGCCGGAATCTTTGATAGGTCGACTTCATGAAGTAACCGATATCGAAGAGATCCGCAGCGTAAATACGCAAGACAGAATCAATCAGCATCACAATGAGATGAATCTGGCGACACTCTCCGATGATGATGTTGTAGAGGCAAATGTACTGTTTTTGAAGGAGTTGTCACATCAGGATCTTGCACGCTATCTCTCTGAACACAGGATCGATGCTAAAATCGAAAAAGTGACACCAGAATCAAGAAGTGCAAGAGTAAGATTGACGACAAAGGCATTTAAAAAGATGTCCAAACTGCCGCTTGTACAGTATATGGATAAAGCATCCAAACTCTTTCAGACAGATGCGATGCCTTTGCTTGAAGAACGCAACAGTAAAACTTCCGAAGCGAGCCATGTACAGCCACTTTGGTCTGATCCTTACAATCTCAATGGTCGGAATTTTTCTGTAGGTATTGTAGATGGCGGTGCTGTTTTAAAGACACATCGTGAGTTTGGAAACAGGGTATATGACAGAACTTCCAATGGGGAAGTCAATTTTCATGCAACACATGTTGCCGGTACGATAGGCGCGGCAGGTATCAATCCCAAAGCGCACGGTATGGCAAACGAAGTGGATGTTTACAGTTACTATTTTGGTGATGATGCATTTTCCGATGCAGTTTTAAATATGTACAAACGTGATGGTATCTTGTTTTCCAACCACTCATACGGATATAGTCTCAAAGAGCATTTAGCTGATTATGACGCGCTTGCCGCAACTCAGGATGATGTGGTCAGTCAAAATCCCTATCTGAATATCTTTGAAGCAGCGGGCAATGACGGGCTTGATAGTGCATATAGTGAATATGGTATCATCAAAGGTCCTGGAAATTCCAAAAATGTTTTTACGATCGGTGCACTGAATAGTATGAGTAACAAGGTAGCTACCCTAAGCAGTGCGGGTCCGGTCAGAGATGGTCGTATCAAACCGGATCTCTGTGTCAGAGGCGAGTATGTCACTTCTCCTACGAGTGAGGGAGATAGCGCTTATGCGATGATGAGCGGTACCTCCATGGCATGTCCGGGTGCTACCGGAATGGGACTGCTGGTCGCAGAAGAGTATAAAAAAGTTACCGGTGGATATGATATTCGTCATGATACACTCAAGGCGGTATTGATTAACACTGCTACCGATGTCGCCAATCCCGGACCGGATTATAAAGCTGGATTTGGGATGATCGATGCCCGGGCAGCGGTGGATACAGTCAAGACCATCGGAGGAAAATATCCGCTGGTAAATATCTCTACTATCGGTCACGGACGCGAAAACAGCTATAAGTTCAAAATGGCAAAAGGGAGTGACTTCAAAGTGACGATTGCCTGGGTCGATCCCGAAGCGAATCCTTCCAGCGATATAACATTGGTCAATGATATCGATATGGTGCTGGTCAATGAAACGACAGGGCAGCATTACTATCCTTATACTCTGGATAAAGAGCACCCGTCAAGAGTAGCGCAGAAAAACAAAGCAAATCATGTAGATAATATCGAGCAGATAGAGGTCGGATATCTGCCTGCGGGTGAGTATACGCTGGTGGTAAAGGGTACAAAAATCATCACCGATACGCAGGAGTATTCTATCGCAAGCAGTTTGCCGATTTTTTCGCGTTCCAACATCGAAACACTCAAACCGAGCAAAATTCAAAACTTTGCAAGAAGGATGTTTCTGGCGACGTTTTAAGGGTATTTGAATATTTTATGATGCTTGTGCAGCAGCACTGACAGTGTTGATTTAAAAGTTTTTGGAGAGCTTTTGAATCTCCCGGTACATACTTTGTTGCAGCCCCTCCCGGTCTGCGGCAGTGTGTTTTTGGGTTTTGCAAGCAAATGAACGGTTGGTGTCGGTCAGTTTTTTGAGGATCTGATTTGCTGTATGGCTAAGATCTTGCTCTGCTTTTGTGACGGGTATGTTTGGGGGAAGTTGAAACATTTGAGGATCGGGTGATTTGTCTTCGATTTTCGTGACGAACTCTTTGACATGAAAGCCGAGAATATCGATATCTGAATCAAGTATCAGGAGACCGTGAGCTATGCTGCACTGATCTTTCCCCTCTATCTGTTCCCGGGTACACCACAGGTTCTCTATCTTTTTTGCATTGGATATACACTCTCTGTCAAGGTTTTCCCAGGAGCGATCCGGCATATTTTGAAGATTTTTTAATACACTCTTCTGTTCAGTTTGTGTAAGTTTTCGGAACTTCTGTTCGAGGAGGTTTGTTAGAAGTGGCTCTTTTCGGATCTCTTTTTTGGTAAGATCGATCGTATATTTCTCCCCGTCACGTATCAAAACTGCCTTTTGTTTGGTTTTTGGATGTGTGAGGATGTTGCCTCTTGTTTGTTCGATGATGAGCTCTTTGGCTCCATAATCTCTGAAATAGAGCACTTTTGTTCCCTCGACACTTCCTCTTATCGCATAGTGGATGATTCCCTCTTTGAGAGGAAATCTGACTGCAAAAGGATTTTGGCTACCGTACAAAGGTGGCTGCACGCAAAAGCCGACACACAACAGTAGTAAAAAGAGCGGAAACTTATTAACCAATGCTTTAATCCTGAACGATATGTTTGTCTTCAGATTATAACACAGAAAAGTCAAATTAAGTTTAAAAAGTAAAAACTTTAATAAGAAATGAAATAACAGGATTTTTTAAGCAGTGAGTGTGTGGATTTGACACATTTCACTTCATGAAGCGTTGTTCATGAAGTGAAAATTAGTCTATTTTGAGAACTGTGAGGAAGGCTTCCTGCGGAAGCTGTACTTTTCCGATGGACTTCATACGTTTTTTACCGGCTTTCTGTTTCTCCAGCAGTTTACGTTTACGGGTGATATCACCGCCGTAACATTTGGCAGTAACGTTTTTTCCCATCGATTTGACGGTTTCGCGGGAGATGATTTTATTGCCGATACTCGCCTGGATGGCAACTTCAAAGAGTTGTCTGGGTACCAGCTCTTTCATCTGCTTGACAAATTCACGCCCTTTGGAGACCGCTTTGGATTTTGGCACGATGATGGAGAGGGCATCGACCACTTCGCCTGCGACACGGATATCGAGTTTGACCAGATCGCCTTCTCTGTATCCGGTGGGTTCGTAGTCGAAACTCGCATACCCTTTGGTGGTGGATTTTAGTTTGTCGTAAAAATCCATAACGATCTCGTTCATGGGAATAGCATACTCCAGCAGTACGCGTTCGGGTGTGATGTAGTCCATCTTCTCCTGAATCCCGCGTTTGTCATTGACTAGTGTGATGACATTGCCAAGATACTCGGAGGGTGTCAGGATCGTCGCTTTGACGTAGGGTTCCAAAATCTGCTCTATCTCGTTGACAGGCGGCAGTTCGCTCGGGTTGTGAATCTCCATCTCTGTGCCGTCGCTTTTGATCACTTTGTAGATAACGGTTGGAGCGGTTGCGATGAGATCGAGTCCAAACTCTCTCTCCAGACGCTCTTTGACCACTTCCATATGGAGCATTCCCAGAAAACCGACACGAAAACCAAAGCCCAGCGCGACAGAAGTCTCCGGCTCATAGGAGATACTTGCGTCGTTGAGTTTCAGTTTGTCTAGTGCATCTCTCAAATCTTCAAACTTATCCGTTTCGATGGGATAGAGTCCGGCAAAGACAAACGCTTTTGCCTCTTCAAAGCCGCCGATCGCTTCGGCAGTCGGATTTTTGGCATCGGTGATGGTGTCACCTACCCGTACGTCTCCGACATTTTTGAGTCCTAGTGAGACGATCCCGATCTCCCCGGTTTTGATGACGTCTGTTTTGACCGGTTTAAGCGGATGGGGGTAGGTGAGAGAGAGTATTTCATGACGGTTTTTGGTACCCATCACCAATACCTCCTGACCTTTTCGGATCTCCCCGTCATAGACACGCACCAGTGCAAGGGCACCCAGATAGTTGTCGAACCAGCTGTCGTAGATCAGTGCTTTGGCGGGTGCTTTTTCATCCCCCTGCGGGGCAGGGATACGCTCGACGATAGCATCCAGCAGCTCTTTGATGCCCTGACCGGTTTTGGCACTGGTTTCGAGTGCATCGGTACAGTCGAGTCCGATGGTCAGTTCGATCTCCTCTTTGACACGATCCGGTTCTGCCGCGGGGAGGTCGATCTTGTTGATGACCGGAATCAGCTCCAGGTCGTTTTCAAGGGCGATGTAAACATTGGCTATGGTCTGAGCTTCGACACCCTGTGAAGCATCGACGATCAGCAGCGCCCCTTCACTCGATGCGAGGGAACGGCTCACTTCGTAGGAGAAATCCACAT
>QNZT01000062.1 GCA_003978455.1 Sulfurospirillum sp. | reverse complement strand
ATTTATTGTATTATTATTTTAAGTTAGTAAAATAGCATAGAAAGTGGGTGTATGTTTTGTATCAAAACAGATTGAAAAAACTTATCGCTTCAAGACAAAACGACGCTGAGTTTCTTCAGGCTATCTCAAGAGTTGTTTTTTTCATCTCCCTTTCACTTATCCTGGGTTTTCTTTATACCTCTTATCTCTCATACAGAGCCATTCAAATCGCACTTGTTCTCTATACGCTTTTTATCATCATCCATACATTCGGCATCATCAAAGGCTATCCCCCTTTTATGTACCGAAGGCTCAGCGCTATCGTCGCAGACCTGGGGATGCTCAGTTTTCTGACCTATAGCGCACAGCTAAATGCCATCATCCTCTACCCGCTGATCATCTGGACGGTAATGGGAAACGGTATGCGTTTCGGCGAAAAGTATTTTTATATCGGACTCCTGACCGCGGTGCTCTTCCTGACTGCCGCGATCGAAGCCAACCCTTTTTGGGCACAACACAACGATCTGGGTATTGCACTGATCATCGGTCTTATACTCATCACGATAATCCACAAAAGAAGACTCAAACAGATTCAGCAGATAGAGAAACGTTTTGATACAAAGTTCGAGAGAAAAGTCGGTGAACTTGTCAACGAATATCACTACGATTCCCTCACCGGACTCAAAAATCGCATCGCTCTGGAAAAGGCACTGGAAAACGAGCCTTTCAGCGGTCTGATGATCATCGATATCGACGGCTTCATGAATATCAATGAACTCTACGGTATCCATACAGGAGATCAGACATTAAAAAAATTCGCTGTCAATCTTCAAAGATTTTTGCAAGAGAGGAACTTTGAACTTTACAGAATCTACGGTGATGTATTTGCCGCAAAAGCACATCTGAAGTTTATCGATCATGATGTTTATGAGCAAACCGTCAAGGATTTGCTACTTTTCACAGAGAGCTTACAACTGAGCGACGAAACCTCCGACAACACCATAAAACCGGATATCACTATCGGTATTTCACTCCAACAGGAAGATGCCCTCAATAAAGCCGAAATGGCACTCAACTTTGCCAAAAAGCATGCCAAAAAATATATCGCATACAGCAAAATGATCGACAATAGCAAAAACATCCACCAACTGCTCCAGCGAAAAAACGAGATCAAAGATGCCATCAGCAATGACAATTTTATACCGGTATTTCAGCCCATACTGAACCGTGCGCAAAAGATAGTCAAATATGAAGCCCTGATACGGATGCGAAAATTCACTGACGGCACAGAGCAGCTTGTCGCACCCCACTTTTTTCTTCATGAAGCAGTCAAAACAAAACAGTATGAAACACTGACGCTGATCATGATAGAGAAGAGTTTTCGATATATGGATGCACTAAATAGACCGTTCTCGATAAATCTTTCGTTTAACGACATACTCAACGACAAAGTACGCAACGCACTAAAAGAAAATATTGAAAGATACAACATCACAGATCACTTGACGGTAGAGATTTTAGAGGGTGAAAATGTCGATGACTATCTGGTTTTGAGAGGATTTATCAAAGAGTTCAAAAAACTTGGTATCGAAATCGCCATCGATGATTTCGGGAGCGGTTTTTCCAACTTTACCCATGTCTTTGAACTTGAACCCGATATCCTTAAGATAGATGCCTCTTTGATCAAAAATATCGACAATGACAAAAAGTCGTACGAATTTGTCAAATCAATCGTCCAGCTTGCCAAAGCACTCGGTATCAAAACAGTGGCAGAGTTTGTCCACTCAAAAGCAATCTTCGAGATCACCTATGAACTGGGAATCGACTACTTTCAGGGGTATTATTTTTACGAACCGCTACCGAGTGAAAAACTCTCAGAGCAAGTGACGAACTAGTGTCTTAAATGATAAAAAAATCGGTTGCTATTTTATAAAAACACACTCAGGCTTGGCAGCGGGTGTCTGTTTCGGTTTTGTGCATTTTAGCAGGTATTCGGTAGTAGTGACGGTATTGCTGTAGAGATTGGCAGCAACATACTCGTCATTTGAGATCTCTTTGGCACAAAAAGTGCCATGCTCTTGCTCACATTGCAATTTATATGTTTTCAGAAACGCAGGATCGGCTAAAAATACAGTGCGCTCCTCTGTTACTTTTGGTCCACTCGTTCCGCATCCCCAGAAACTGTACGCAACAACGATAAGCATAAGACCTCTAACCCTTTTCATAACACTTATTGTAACACAAAGAGCGCAATTTAGACTAAATTTTCACAATCAATCCAAAAATAAAAGGGTACTTGATTTATGAACAGTGTCCGCCGCCGCAACAACCGGACTTTCCGCGTTCCTCGACAGAGATTTTAAATACATCACCCTGCTCTACCACTGCAAACTCATGCTTCTGGCAAAAATCCTGATTCATCTCTTTGGTCATATTCAACGCCTGGATCAGCGCATCATCTTTGTTCTCGAACTTCATGTTATTGGTGAAATCACTTTTTTTAAAGCAACCGCACTCTTTTTCTACCTGTACTGTATACATCGGTTTTCTCCTTATGTAAGAAATAATAATTTTTACATGAGAGAGAATATCAGATAGAAACTTAAAAAGGAGTTATTTAGTCCTGTTTATTTCAAGCATAAATCCGCAGCTCCTCCATCTGTTTTTCCAGCATATCAAATACATTTTTCGCCAGTTCACGCATCTCGTCGACAGCATCAAACGCTTTGAGCATCTCATCCATCTTGGTAAGTGTTGCATCTTTAATAAAATTTTTATGATTTTCATCCCTGGCTTTCGGTAGCATACTGTTGATATCAAACGCCAGATTTGTTGTCTCTCTGTCATCCATTTTCAGATCACTTTTGTTAAAGATACCAAGCAGCGGTTCGATCTTTTTCAGCGCATCTGCGATCTCTTTTTTATCCTGATCATCGATACCGTTCCCCTGATAAGAGAAGCTGTAACCATGCGCTTCACGCAAAGAGAGGCGCATCTCACGCATCCCCTGATCTTTTTTCATCTGCATATCACTGTCGCTGTTGCTGTACATCGAAAGGGATATTTTATCACCGGAAGATGTTTTCATGGTAAAATCGAAACGCTGCATACTATGTGAAGATATAGAAGAACTAAACATATGATCCCCTTAGTCAATTATTATACTTACACAGTAAATCGTCATGAAAGCGCAATTGCCGTACTTTTTTGGAAAAAAGTGCATAAAACTTACATTTTTCTTAAAATACTATTGACTTTTTGAGAATATTTTGCTATGGTATAATCAATCTTGAGTCTATATGTATAAACTATACTCAGTTAAAGGAATCAATTTGCAATATTATAAAAAAGTCGAAGGTAAAGAGAAGATTACCTGTCTTTTGTGTCGCCACTACTGCCAACTCAAAGAGGATCAGGTAGGAGTCTGCGGTGTAAACAAAAACGAACACGGTGAGTTGAAAAATCTCGTCTACGGGCATCCGATCGCGCTCAATGTCGATCCGGTGGAGAAGAAGCCGCTTTACCACCTGCTGCCCGGCACGACAGCGCTCTCGTTCGGTACGGTAGGCTGTAACTTCAAGTGCCCTTTCTGTCAGAACTGGGATATCTCACAGACATCCAAAGTCAACGAAAGCATCGAAGTGAGTCCTGAAAGGATGGTCGATCTGGCGATCGAAAACGGCAGCAGCTCCATCGCCTACACCTATAACGAGCCGACCATCTTCTATCCGTACGCCAAAGATATCGGTGTCATCGCGAGGGAGAGAGGGCTCAAAAACATCTTTGTCAGCAACGGGTTCGAAACGCCGGAGATCATCGAAGATATGCCTAGCTGGCTCGATGCCGCCAACATCGACCTCAAAAGCTGGGACGATGCTTACTACAAAAAGGTGCTCAAAGGTGGTCTCGAAGCAGTCAAGGATACGCTCAGACGCATGGTCGATGCGGGTATCTGGGTCGAAGTGACAACACTGCTGATCGAAGGAGAGAACGACAACAACGAAGATCTCGAAGCGATGGCGGATTTTATAGCCAACGAACTGGGACGCTATGTACCGTGGCACCTGAGTGCTTTTCATCCCGACTACAAGATGAAAGAGCATCACTGGACGGGTATCGAGACCCTCAAACGCGCCAGCGACATCGCCAAAAAAGCGGGTCTCTACTATGTATACATGGGCAATGTCCCCGTAAACGGAGATACATTCTGCCCCGACTGCGGCGAATTGCTGATCGACCGCACCGGATACACCGTTACCGTCAACAAGATGAAAGATGGTCACTGTCCTAAATGTAACCGTGCCATCGAAGGCATCTGGGAGTCGGGAAGTTACATCCCCGTAAAAGCGAAAACAGAAAAAGCAGGAGCATAATATGACCATACGAAAAGACGCAGTTGCAGGGCAGTTTTACCCTGCATCATCGACAGAGATAGAGGCGATGATCGAACACTACAACAAGATACTCGATGAAAACCTCAAAGAGAAAAAGGTACTGAACCTGATCCCGCGGGCGATCATCGTGCCGCATGCGGGGTATGTCTACTCCGCGTTTACGGCAAACTTCGCATACAGGCTGCTTGCCAACACCCATGCAAAACGGGTCGTGGTGATCGGTCCGAGCCACCGGGTCTATCTGAAGGGAACAAGTGTCAGTGACTATGACAGCTACGAGACGCCCTTCGGAGATCTGCCGATCGACAATACACTGATTCAGGATCTCAAAGAGAAGTTCGGGCTCATCTTCGCACCCGAAGCGCACCAGGAACACAGTACCGAAGTGCAGATGCCGTTCATCAAGCGATACGATCCTGACGCAAAAGTAGTCGAGCTTGTCTACGGCGACGAAAATCCCGCGAGACTCGCGGAGGTGGTCGACTATCTGCTTGAGGATCCCGATACCGTCGTGGTCATCAGCACCGATCTGAGCCACTACTACGACATAGAGAAAGCCAACAGACTCGACAGTATCTGTATGCAGGCAGTCGCGGATCTGAACCCGACAGAGCTCCATCATGGGTGCGAAGCATGCGGTAAGATCGGCATCGAAGCGATGCTGATCGCCGCCAAAAAACGCGGACTCAAACCGGTGCTGCTGGACTACCGCACCAGCGCCGACGCCAGCGGTGACACATCGCAGGTGGTCGGGTATATGAGCGCCGCCTTCGTGGAGTGACAGGCTGGTGATGAAAATGGAACATAGTGTGCAAGCTGTTTTTTTCCCTCATCAATGGCATTAACTTAATGCCATTTCCTACCAGTAAAACGCACAAAAAATGTTCACCGGCAAAGCAAACTATGCCTGATGATTTGTAAGCATCTGTTAATCGGAAAAGTACTATCCTTTTATTATGATAAACTGCTTTGCAAGGAGGCAAAAATGCGTAGATTACTGGTACTGCTGATACTATTGATGATTGTTGCTGCTCTGGGATGGATTTTCAAACCAAAGATCACACCCTATTATGCACAGCTGACCAAGCCGCACGTCGGACTGGCGACCGATCTCCAGCCTCCGTCACAGAAAGATGCCACCTACATCGGTTCACAGAAGTGTAAAAAATGCCACAAAGATAACTACCACGACTGGAAAAACTCAATGCACTCCAAAATGATCCAGGATATCCGA
>QNZT01000020.1 GCA_003978455.1 Sulfurospirillum sp. | reverse complement strand
GCCGTGAGTTTGACAGATGGTCGTTATATCGGATGTGTTTTGGACAGAAACGGTCTGCGTCCGGCAAAATATGTCATTACCAGAGATGATCGCATCATCATCACCAGTGAGTACGGTGTACTTGATGTCGAGGAAGATTTGATCATTGAAAGAGGTAGACTCCAGAGCGGTGAGATGATCGGTGTCGATCTGAAGTTTGGAAAGATATTGAAATCCAACGAGATCGACAACTACCTCAAATCTACCAACTCCTATGCCGACTGGCTCAACCAAAATATGACCTATCTGCAAGAGTTTGTCGAGTTGCCGTTCAACGAAACAAGATGCTACGAGATCGATGGATTGGCAAAAAAACAGCGTCTGGCAAATATCACGCAGGAGATCATCGAAATGGTGATCGAGCCGATGATGAAAGACGGTAAAGAGAATACCGGAGCGATGGGTGACGACACACCTCTTGCGGCGTTTAGCAACAAACAGCGAAATTTCAGTGATTTTTTCAAGCAGAAGTTTGCACAAGTTACCAATCCTCCTATCGATCCGATCCGCGAAAAAGTGGTCATGAGTCTCAATACCGGTTTCGGTGAGATACGCAATATCCTCTCCGAAGATCCCGATCATGCGATTCGTCTGAAAGCGATCTCTCCGATACTGATGGAAGAGAAGTACAATGTCCTGCTCTCGTTCGGGGACGAAAACCATCCTCGCTATCGCAAAGAGTATAAAAACAGAACTTTTTCCACACTTTTTGAGAGTGATCTGAAAGGCTCTCTCGAAAAATTGGTAAGGGAGATTGTGCAAAGTGTACGTGAAGATGATGTGCGTATCATCGTGCTCGATGATCGTTGCAGTACCAGAAATATGAAATATATTCCGATGGCGATGGTTGTCGGTCGGTTGAACAAAGTCTTGCTGGATGAGAGGCTGAGACATCTCACATCGACTATTGCGATAACTGCCGAAGCGGTAGATTCACACTCCAGTGCCACGCTGATCGCCTATGGTGCAAATGCGATCTATCCCTATCTGCTTTATGCATCAGTTCTCGATGTCTGTAAACACAAAGGTGTGTCGGGGTATGAGCAGAAAAATGCATTTAAAAATGTCCACCATGCACTCGGTGCCGGGCTGTTGAAGATCATGTCCAAGATGGGTATCGCGACGATCGCATCATACCGCAACTCTTCACTTTTTGATGTACTGGGACTGAGCACGGAAATCGTCGAAGAGTGTTTCAGTGATTCTCATGGTCTGATTCCCGGACTGGGATATGAAGATATCGAAGCGCGTCTTGAGAGAGATTATCAAAATGCGATTTCCATAGATGAACGACGTAAACTGTTTCCTCTGGAGATCGGCGGTTTTCACAAGTATATACATGGCAACGAACATCATGACTACTCGCCTGTGGTCGTCAACAGACTTCATGAAGCCTCTAAAAGCGGTGATGCCAAAGATTATGAGCAGTATAAAACCGCAGTCAATGAACGTGGTTTGAAGATGATACGCGACTTTTTTGTCTTTGAATCGGATCGTGATCCGATCAGTGTAGAGGAAGTGGAACCCAAAGAGGCGATCTTTAAACGTTTCTGCACTGCCGCTATGAGTCTGGGGTCAATTTCGCCCGAAGCACATGAAGCGCTGGGTGAAGCGATGAACCGTATCGGTGCGCAGTCCAACTCCGGTGAAGGCGGTGAAGCGCCTGAACGTCTGAAAAGTTCACGCAGATCGAAGATCAAACAGATCGCTTCGGGGCGTTTCGGTGTGACACCGGAGTATCTCCGAAGTGCGGAAGAGATTCAGATCAAAGTGGCACAGGGTGCGAAACCGGGTGAGGGTGGTCAGCTTCCGGGGCATAAAGTGACCCCGCTGATCGCTTCACTGCGCTATACTATCCCGGGTGTTACGCTGATCTCCCCGCCGCCCCATCATGATATCTACTCTATCGAGGATCTGGCACAGCTGATTTTCGATATGAAACAGATCAATCCAGATGCGACGATTACCGTCAAACTTGTCTCTACGGCAGGTGTCGGTACGATCGCAGCGGGTGTCGCAAAAGCGTATGCGGACAAGATTATCATCTCCGGCGGTGACGGCGGTACCGGTGCTGCACCATTGACTTCGATCAAATATGCGGGTAATCCGTGGGAACTGGGTCTCAGTGAAGCGCATAATGCCCTCAAAGTGAACGGCTTGCGTGAGTTTGTACATCTGCAAACGGACGGCGGTCTCAAAACAGGACTCGATGTGGTCAAAGCGGCGATGCTGGGTGCGGAGAGTTATGCATTCGGTACGGCTGCGCTGACGATGGTGGGGTGTAGAATCCTGCGTATCTGCCATATGAACAAATGTACCGTCGGTGTTGCGACACAGGATGAAAATCTGAGAGAACACTTTGTGGGAACAGTGGAGCGTGTGATCAACTTCTTTACGCTGCTTGCGGAGGATGTACGCCAGATTTTGGCATCACTGGGCTACAGATCGATGGAGGAGCTGATCGGACGTAGCGATCTCATGAAACTGAGAGACGATCCGTTTGTGCAGAAGTTTGACTTCTCTTCTATTTTGCAACAGGTAGAGGGTGTCAATACCTGCCAGCGTGAGCGCAACGAGCCGTTTGACAAAAACGAGTATGAAAAAGAGATCCTCAAAGAGGTCTATAAAGTAATCGAAAATCCCAAAGAGAGTATCGTCGTGACCAAAAAGATCAGCAATCTCAACAGAAGCTTTGGTACGCTAATCAGCGGCGAAGTCGCGAAATATTACGGAAACTCCGGTTTGCCGGATGACAGCATCACGTTTAAACTCGAAGGTACGACCGGACAGTCTCTGGGTGCTTTTTTGACCAAAGGTATTTCGATCTATGTCCGCGGTGCCGGAAACGACTATGTGGGTAAAGGTATGAACGGCGGCAAGATCGTCATCACGCCGCAGACCCAGAGTGAGCAGTTCTCATGTGCGGGAAATACCTGTCTTTACGGAGCGACCGGCGGAAAACTGTTTGTGGCGGGAAGTATCGGTGAGCGTTTTGCCGTCAGAAACTCCGGTGCGATTGCGGTGGTCGAGGGAACCGGCGACCATGCTTGTGAGTATATGACCGGCGGTGTTGTGGTTATACTGGGGAAAACTGGTGTCAATTTCGGTGCAGGTATGACCGGTGGTGTCGCATTTATCTATGATAAAGAGCGTGAATTTTTCGACAATCTCAATCAGGAACTGGTCAATGCGACCAGGATCGATACCGATGAATCGGATGAAGAGCGACACTATATCAAAAAACTGCTGCGCCAGTATATCAACGAAACATCGAGTAAAAAGGCGCAGTATATTTTGGATAATTTCAGACATACACTGCGGGATTTCTGGATCGTCAGACCCAAAGATATGCGCAAAACACCGTTAAATCCGGATGAGGGGGATTAGAATATGCAAAACTTTACCAACCTGGAACGAATCGAACCGCCAAAACGCGGATCGAATGAACGAAAAAAAGATTTTAAAGAGATTTATGAGGTGTTCAGACCTTCCGATGCAGCGGCACAGTCCGACCGATGTGTACAGTGCGGCGATCCCGGATGTCATGACAAATGCCCTCTGCATAACTACATTCCCTACTGGCTGCGTGGAACAGCTTCCAGAGATATCGAACTCTCTTTCAAAATTTCCAACGAAACAAACCCTTTTCCGGAGATCACGGGACGTATCTGTCCGCAGGATAGGCTATGTGAGGGTGACTGTACCCTGCATCAGGACGGTTACGGTGCTATCACGATCGGTTCGATCGAGACCTTTATCAGTGAAGAGGGGTTCAAAAAGGGGCTGAAACCGGAGTTTGCCGAAACATTCAGTGACAAAAGAGTGGCTATTGTCGGTTCGGGACCTGCCGGATTTTCAACTGCTACCTATCTGATGCGTGAGGGAATCAAAGTGGAGATGTTTGAAAAGGCGAACCGTCCCGGTGGTTTACTGACATACGGGATTCCCAGTTTTAAACTGGAAAAAGAGGTCGTTTTCAGACGTTTTAAATTTTTGCAGGATGCCGGTATGAAACTCTTTTTAAATGTCGAAGTCGGCAAAGATGTCGAGTTTAAAGAGTTGCTGGAAAATTATGATGCTGTTTTTATCGGTATCGGTGCGGAAAAACCCAAAAGAGCAAATATCCCGGGAGAAAATGCGGAAAATGTATTTTTGGCGATGGATTTTCTGCGCAGTATTCAGAAAAAGCTATTTAACGAAGTGTATGATCATAAGTACGAAGTGGCGGGCAAACGTGTTGTTGTGATCGGCGGCGGTGACACGGCGATGGACTGTATCCGTACTTCGCTGCGTGAAGGGGCTTCGAGTGTGAAGTGCCTCTATCGTCGTGATGCCAAAAATATGCCGGGAAGCCGCAAAGAGTTCAAAAATGCAAAAGAGGAGGGTGCGGAGTTTATTTTCAATGCTGCCCCCAAAGAGATATTGGTCAACGAAAAAGGCGAAGTGATCGGTATCGAGATGCTCAAAACACAACTTTCACAAAAAGATGAGAGCGGTCGTCAGCGTGTCGAAGTTATCGATAACAGCGAATTTCGTGTGGATGCCGATGTGGTGATTATGGCGCTTGGTTTTGATCCTGTTAAACCGGAGTTTCTTTACGAAAATGGTATCGAGACCAACAAGTGGGGCGGTATTGTCACTGATGAAAATCAGGAGTGCAGCAAACCGTTTGTCTTTGCCGGTGGTGACTGCTTTCGGGGCAGCGATCTGGTTGTGACAGCAGCGCAGGATGGAAAAATTGCAGCACAGGCAATAGCGAAAAAGTTACGCACTCTCGCAGAAAAGTAGCGTGTATGGATCATGAAGATCACTGCACGCTTTTTGTGGAAGCAGCAGTAAAAGCGAACCGGGAACTTTACCGTCGTATTCAGACACCGGATGCTTCATTTTATGAAGCGTTGCAGGTTGGGGCTGGAGGCGATGTCACCCACGGGATAGATCAACTTTCAGAAGATATTTTTGCAGATCATTTGGGTGGTTTCGGGAAAATTATATCTGAAGAGAGCGGTTTGATAGGATCGGGTGACTCTATTATCACTCTTGATCCACTTGACGGCAGTGATAATTTTCTCTCCGGTCTTCCCTATTACGGTACCTCTGTCGCATGGGAAAACGAGGCGGGAGAGATGCTTGCAGGTATTGTAACAAATCTTGCAACAGGTAGAATCTATATCAAGACCAAAAAGCGCTATGTATTCGGTAATCTTGAAAGTATGCAGTTGTATAGTGTTACACCGCGGGCAAATCCGACTGTCGGGATATATGAACGTGTCTATCGCTCTTTTGAAAACGTCAATAAACTGAAAAGAGCAAAAGTCAAATATCGCTCTCCCGGTGCTATAGCGTTGTCTCTGGCACTGGCTGCAAATGTCTCTTTTGTCATCATGGAAGGTGCTCTCAGGGATTTTGATGTCAAGGCAGGCTTGTTTATGTGCGAAGGGTTATATCAGCATAAAACAAATGATTTGACGCTAATATGTCATCAGGAAAATATATTTAAGCGATTAAAAACCATACTGTTTGAGGATGATTGATGAATTTTGGTGATATTTTTAAAAACTTCAGGAAACAGC
>QNZT01000028.1 GCA_003978455.1 Sulfurospirillum sp. | reverse complement strand
GCGGGTCTGAAAACCGAACTGCTGGACTACCGCACCAGCGCCGACGCCAGCGGCGATACAAAACGGGTCGTGGGGTATCTGAGCGCATTGGTGGAGTAAATTCACAATGTAATAATTATCAGGCAAGGGGCTAACTGGTCAGAGGCACTTGCCTGAAATTGCTTTGAGAAGGTACGCTTTTAGCGCTTCATATTCGGTTAGCCCAATCGTAGGATTTTCAATTCCCTCTGTGTCGAATGGATCTTCATTTTTGGCTTCTATAAGCTGCATAATATGCTGGGGAAGATAAGTGATGCGATAATGCTGAATCATTTCAATGAAATCTTTACCGCTAAATCCTTGATACTTCATCAGGTAAACTATATCGTAAAGATCCCGTATCTTATTGCGATCCAGAAGAAGCAGAGATTTGAGTTTAAAAATGCTTTCTATCGAAGCGATATGCAGTGCTCCGTATGAGAAGGTATCATCTTTTTGCAGTATTTCACTTTCATAAATATTGCTTGAAGGGTTGATCATAAAATCGACTTTAACGTCATCGATGATGAAACGCTGCATTATCTTGTCGATATCGCCTCCTTCATTGATGGTGGTGTCGATGATGCTTTGGTCAAATTCGATAGGAATCACTTCATGAAGAGATCCTAAAAAATCAAGTGCCGGAAGTTTTTTGGCAAAGGGGAAACAGATGTCGAGATCGAAACTCTCTCTATGTCCCAAATGGTATGCCAAAGCTGTTCCTCCGATCAAAATGGCATGATGTTTTTCAAAAAGTGTTATCTCCTTGAACTTTTCCAGGAGGGTTTCTGTTTTTGGATTGATCATGCCGGTTGTGGAACTCTTTGAAGGTGTATGATGACACGCTGTACTAATCTGTCCGAGATACGCTCTTTGTGTTTCAAGAGTGCAGCCAGAACACTTTCCTCTCCAAAAAACTCTGCAAGCTTGTCGATCACAAAGCCGTTATAAGCTTTTTGAAGTGTAGAGACGATAAAGATATCGACCGGCACCTGTTTGTCACTCTGACTATTCCAGAGAATCGCCCGGGGAAGTCCTGCCTCGATCAACTCTCCGGCACTGACGCTAGCTTTCGATGTCGGCATTCGGCGTAACAGTACCATAGCATAGGGAGGCACAAATCCCGACTTTTTCCAGCCGGCAACGGTATTGTACGAAATCCCTGAATATTCAGAAAAAGCTTTTTTACTGATCCCTTTGAGATGAAGCAACTGCTCAAAACTTTTGTTAGAAGCTTTCATGATGATCCTTTGATAGTTGATTGTAACCAAATTTTTACAGTTTGTCAATTTGACAACTATCTTCTGATGTTTTTGATAAAAAAGAGTCTATTGAGAGATCCTGCAAAAGCGAATGAGTGAAAAACAACACTGATCGTATTTAGATAATCTCTGTCGCAATAAGCAAACCGCTGTATAATATCCTTATGAAAATCCTTCACACTTCCGACTGGCATCTGGGGCAGAACTTTATGGGCAAGAGCCGTTATGAAGAGCATAAAGCTTTTCTGTCGTGGCTTTATGAAACCATTCTTCACCGGGAGATCGACGTGCTTCTGGTTTCGGGTGATATCTTCGATACGGGAACACCGCCCAACTATGCGCTTGAGCTCTACTACAACTTTATCCGTCAGCTTCATGAGAGTAGCTGTCGTATGGTTGTCACTGCGGGCAATCACGACTCTATTGCTACACTCAAAGCACCCAGACAGTTGCTCGAAGCGATGCGTGTGGATCTGGTCACGGGGGAGGAGATACCGGAGCCGATTGTCATCGAAAAGGACGGGGAGGCGGCGGGTATCGTCTGTGCGGTGCCGTTTTTGCGTGAGGGGATGGTGCGAAAGTCACTGGAAAGCAGCTGCGTTTCCGAGAAGGAGCGGCAACTGACGGAGGGGATAGAGCACTACTATCGTACGGTCTGCGAAGCTGCCGAAAAAGTGCGTGCTGGGAGGGATATCCCTATCATCGGGATGGGGCATCTGACGACGCTCGGCGGCAAGTCCAGCGAATCGGAACGGGAGATTTACGTAGGCGGGAGTCTGCATATCGACAGCGCTTTTTTTGTTTCGCTTTTTGACTATACCGCGCTGGGACATCTGCATAAAAATCAGCGTGTAGGAGAGGGTGTCTGGTACAGCGGGTCGCCGATCCCGCTCAGTTTCAGCGAGACGGGGCAGAAGCGGGTCAATATTGTCACATTTGAGGGGCGCGTGCCGCAGGTGGAGCGGGTGGATATCCCTCTGTTCCGACCGCTGCTCTCTTTGCGCGGGAAGCTTCATGAAGTGCTGGAAGCTCTGGAAAATATTGGGGAGAAAGAGAGTTGGATCGAAGTGCATGTCGATGACGACAATCCCTACGAAGCAAACCGGCGTATCCGTCAGGCGGCGGAGGAGATGGGGTTGCAGCTGTTGCTGGTGCGTCTGGAGCAGAGTGTAGCCCGGCTTAGAGAGCACGATGTCGAGGCGATCAGTCTCGATGAACTGACACCGCTGGAGGTGTTTGAAAAGCGTCTGGATGCGGATAGCTCCGAAGATGAGCAGATGCGTGAGGTGCTGATCAGGCGCTTTAAAGAGGTTGTCTCAGAGGTACAAAACGATGAAAATCCTTAAACTCCGTGCCCTGAATATCAACTCTCTCAAAGGAGAGACGCAGATCGATTTTGAGGCATGGTTGTGTGACAATCCGCTCTTTGCCATCACCGGTCCAACAGGTGCGGGAAAGAGTACGCTGCTGGATATCATCAGTTGTGCACTCTACGGGCGTACGGCGCGGCTGACCAATCCCGCAGAGCTGATGAGTGAAAACAGCGGCGAGGCTTTCTGTGAAGTGGAGTTTGAGGTTTCAGGGAGATCGTATCGTGCTTTCTGGGGACAGCGGCGGGCGCGGGGAAAGGCTGATGGCAAGCTGCAACCGCCGAAGATGGAGCTCTGTGATCTGGGGGATGATAAGATCATCGAGAGCAAGATGAGTCAGGTTCCCAAACGGGTGGAGGCGCTGACGGGGCTGGATTTTGTTCGCTTTTCCCAGTCTATGATGCTGGCGCAGGGGAGTTTTGATGCATTTTTGAAAGCCAAAGAGGCGGAGCGCTCAAACCTGCTGGAGAAGATCACCGGCACACACATCTACACCGTGATCTCCCAAAAAGTGTATGAAAAGTTCACACAACTGGAGCAGCGGCTAAAGATCGAAAAAGAGAAGCTGGGTATGATCACCCTGATGGAGCGGGAGGAGCGTCAGGCGCTGGAGAAGGAGCTCTCGGAGATCACGGAGCGTAAAACGCACTACAAAACACAGATCACGGCGTATGAGAAGCAGATAGCGTGGCTGAGAGAGAAAGAGAAGTTAGAGAAGGAAGCCGGCGAGGCGGCAACTGCGTTTGCGGAAATCTCAGAAGAGAAAGAGGCGCACCGGGAGGATTTTGTCAGACTGGAGCGGGCGAAAAAGGCGCTGAAACTGGAGGGACTCTATCGACAGAGAGAGGAAGTCGCGGGACAGCTTTGGGAAGATGAGAAACACTATGCTTCACTACTAGAGGAGCAGCAGCAGTTGTCGCAAACGGTTGCCGGATTGCGGGAGAAGGTGGAAGAGGGGGAACTGCTTTTTGAGAAAGAGCAAAAGGCGTATCGTGCGACACAGCAAAAACTGACCGAAGCGCGTAAACTGCTGGTCAAAGAGCAGGCGGCAAGGGCAGATCTGCAAGAGCGGCAGAGGCATCTTATGCAACTTCATGAGAGAGAAAAAAAACTGCAAACCGAAAAGGATCGGCTTTGCGAAACGATCGAAGTGCTGGAGGAAGAGCAGGTACAGACAGTGCACTTTTTGGACAGCCACAGGGAAGATGCCGTACTGGGAGCCTCTCTGGGGCTTTTGGAAGCGGAGATCGGTCAGTATGCATCGCTTATGAAAGAGCTTCGGAGAGTGCGGGAAAAAGTCTCGGAAACGGAAACTGCAAAAGAGGAGAAGCAAAAACTTTTTACGCAGCAAAAAGCAGCACTGGATACGGCGGAAGCGGCGTATCAAAAGGCTTTGGAAGCGTATCGTCAGACGGAAGAGAAGTATCAGAAACTGATTCTCGGAAAAGTGGAAACGCAAAAAGCGATAGCCCAAAAAGAGCGTTTTTTGGATGCCGCGACGGCGCTTCATGAAGTGCTGGCGCAAAAGAGGGTGATCGGGGAGGAAGCGGCATCGCTGCGGGAGCGTCTTGCGGGGCTGGAAAAAGAGTATCGTGCGCTTCATGAACATCTTACCGAGCTCAAAACACTTATCAGCGCGCTACAGGTGCAAAAAGAGCAGCAGATGTTACTGCAAAAGTATGAAGCCGACCGTTTGAAACTGAAAGAGGGAGAGCCCTGTTTCCTCTGCGGCGCGACGGAACACCCCTATGTGCAGCACCATATCGAAGCGAAGCCGGATATGCTGGAGAAGGAGATCGGCGAGAAAGAGGAAAAACAGGAGAAACTGCAACGGCGGCTGGAGGGGCTGAGAGAGAAGCTGGTAGAGTATGAACGCGATATCGCACATGCGGAGAAAGCGCTCAGCCAAAAAGAGGAGGAGGCAGCGCAGTATCGGCAGGTTTTAGATGCGGCGGGTCTGGTGTTTTCTGATGACACGGTACAACACCTTCAGGATGAGGTAGAAGTGTTGCGTGCGCAGTTGCGGGATATGGAGCGGATTGCATCGGAACGTGAAGATCTTTTGCGTAACAGAGATGAGAAGTTTCATGATCTGGAGCAAAAACGCCGTATGTTTACAGATACGGACAAGTCACTGGCGCTTTTGAAAAATGAAGTGGACGGCGCGGCAGGAAAAGTCTCGGAGTTGGAGAAGCGGGTGGAAGAGGTTAAAGCACGTATATCGGAGCGTCTTTCATCGTTTGGGGAGGTGTTCGTGGAAGCGTTGCAGGAGGTTTACAAACGACTGCAGCAGCGTTTTGAAACCTTTACACAGATGGAGCGAAAACGCGAAGATACAGAGAAACTTCTGCAAGAAAAAGCGTTACAGAAAGGGGAGTTTGCTGCCGCTTTGAAGTCACTTCATGAAGAGATGAAAGGCATCCGGTCGTGGGAAGCGAAGTTGCGTGAAGTTATAGAGGTGTTGCAAAAGGAGCGGCTGGCACTGCTCAATGTCGCCGACCTTGATCTGTACGCTTCCGAGAGAGAGACGGCATTTCGGGAGCTGGAGCGCAGACGTCAGGAACGAAGAGAAGAGCTGGGGGCGAAGGAGAGCACTCTGGAGGCGTTGCAAAAGCAGTTGCACGACTTGACAGAGCGTATCAGCGGTGCGAAAGTGAAAGCAGAGAGACTCTCTCAAGAGTTTGAGAGTGCGCTGCAAGAGAGTGGTTTTGCGGATGTAGAGGCATTTCATGAAGCGTTGCCGCAGAAAGAGGAGATGGAACGGCTTCAGATTTTGTGCAGTGAACTGCAAAGTACCTATGAAAAGCGCAAAACAGTTCATGAAGAGCGGGCTAAAAAGCTGGAGGCGCATCTCAAAGCGGAGATCACCGTTACCCTGCCGCCGGACACCATTAAGTTAACGCTTTTGGAACAAAGTCCCAAATGCTACGCTAACGCTAAGTTCTCTTCAGCAGAGGGCTCACGCGCAGATGAACCGCGCTTACATTCTCTTAAGTTAATGGCATTGACCCTGCCGCCGG
>QNZT01000113.1 GCA_003978455.1 Sulfurospirillum sp. | reverse complement strand
AAATTTTCTGTTATAATATATAAAAAAAGGTTGAAAATGAGATACTATAATCGTCGTGAAGCATTTACTATGTTGGAATTAATATTTGTCATAGTTATTATTGCGATACTCGCTGCGGTCGCTGTGCCAAAATTTACAGCTACGCGTGATGACGCTACCATTACAAAAGCTATATCAACAGTATCAGCAGTACGAAAACGAACTTCTGGGATTATGTGCAGAAGTTGTTTGGCGTTGCACTGGAGGCGGATAGAGGTCTTGCCGGGTCAAAAGTACAGAGTACAACGTCGCACCCCCTGAAATATGTAGCGGCACATGACTGGTGGACAGCTGAGGGTATACCGACAACACCCAAAAATGATGACGGTACGATCAATCACTATCCGATGGTGAAAGTTACCGCCAAAGATCCAAGCGGAAACGTACTGGCGACGACCACGACAGTTTTGCCGGTCAGTGACGAGATGGATTGTCGTAAATGTCATGCTTCCAACAGTGTATCTGATACAGAGCCGAATGCAGGCTGGGCAAATAACAGTGATCCGGAAAAAGACTATAAACTCAATATCCTGAGACTTCATGATGATAAAAATGATATCTCTTCCTATTTGCCGGCACTTCAGGCAAAAGGGTATAACTACAAAACTTCGCTCTATCAGACGGTACAAAGCGGTACCCCGGTTCTGTGTGCAAGTTGTCATAAAAGCAATGCCCTGCCGGGAACCGGTGTCGGAAATATATCACCGCTGACAGAAGCGATACACAAAAGACATGCCACAGCGGTTGATCCGAAAACCGGACAGTCATTGAACAGTGCCGCCAATCGAGATGCGTGTTATATGTGCCATCCCGGTGCGACAACACAGTGTCTTAGAGGTGCGATGGGAAAAGCAAAAAACAGTGACGGCACGATGAAGATGCAGTGTCAGAGTTGCCATGGCGGTATGAGTGCAGTCGGTAAAAAAGGACGTGAAGGATGGCTGGATGAACCAAATTGTCAAAGTTGTCATCAGGATGGAAAAAGATATACAGAAGCGGTGACCGATTTTGCTACGGGAACACTCAGGGCGGCACTCGATAACAGATTTGCGACAAACCTGAACAAACCGGTCAGCGGTAAAAGTCTCTACAGATTCAGTACAGGGCACAAAGGTATGCAGTGTAGCGCCTGCCACGGATCGACCCATGCGATCTATCCAAGTATTCGTGAGGAGGATAACATCCAAAGTAAAGGGGTACAGGGACACGCAGGAACCATTGCAGAGTGTACTTCATGTCACTTGAGTGTACCGAATACTACAACCGGAGGACCGCACGGTATGCATACAGTCGGAGCAGCCTGGATTAGCAAACATGACAATGCGGCAAAACGGGACAGAACAAAGTGTCAGGCATGCCACGGTACAGACTACAGAGGTAGTTTTTTATCCAAAACATTTGCAGAGAGAACCAACCTGAAAACACGCAGGGGTGTCAGAAAATCATATAGTCGGGGTGAGATGGTAAGTTGTTACGACTGTCACAACGGTCCTAGCGGAGATAGATAAAAACTGCCTTAATGTAAATATGATATAATGAAATTAGTTTCATTAGTTAAATATTTATAAATTAGGTGGTCTGTTGTATAACAATTTAAAAGATAAGAAAATCCTTTATATTGAAGATGATGAAGTGGTTTTGAAAAATATTTCAAAACTGCTTCAGAATTATTTTGCACATATCTACACTGCATATGATGGAGAAGAGGGCTTCAGGAAGTTTCTTGAACACAAAGTCGATCTTTTGGTCGTAGATATTGAACTTCCGAAACTAAACGGCATCAACCTCATAAAGAAGATCCGCAAACATAACAGTACCATCCCGATTGTCGTCATTTCCGCATATACGAAGACAGATTATCTGCTTGAGTCAGTGGAACTGAAACTCGACAAATATATCGTCAAACCTTTTACTTCCAGAAAACTTCATGAGCTGTTGGGAAAGCTCGATGAGAGTTTTACGCAAAACAATATTTTTAATCTTCGTGAAGATGTTGTCGTCGATAAAGTCAAAGGCACAGTGACCAGCCAGGGGAAAGAGTATACACTGACGATGAAAGAGCTTGAGTTTCTGGAGTTGCTGGCAAAAAAAGGAAATGTCACATATGGTGATATTGACCGCATCTGGAAAGAGCAGCCTCCGACGTCTTATGCCATACGTTCATTTATTAAAATTCTCAGGAAAAAACTTCCCCCGAAATTTCTGAAAAATAAACAAAATCTCGGGTACTACATAGAGCAATAGCCATGAAAAACAGAGTTTCTCAAAATCGTATCATCATGTTGATCGTTTTTTTCCCTTTGGTAGTACTTTCTATCTACGGAGTCGTCTCCTATCTTTTTGTCAAGTATATACAGCAACACGATATCACCCGTGAAGTGAAAACATACGAAAAGATGTATGTAGAGAGTCAGAAAGTCGATCTGCGGGAGCGGGTCAGTTCTGTGTCGGGTGCTATCAAGTTTTTGGACAAACAGCGCAATGATGAGATTATGGACGATATCCGAAGTTTCGTCAATGTAAGTGCTACTGTCGCAAACAATCTCTGTCGTAGCCGCAAAGGGAAAAATAGCGTAGTGACGGCTCTGCGTAATATCAAACTGAACGATACGATGGGACACTTGTTTATCATGAACACAAACGGATATGTCTACTGGCACTACGATAAAAAGCTCCTGCATAAAAATATACGCAATCTCAAAGACAGTAACGGTATTGCATTTGTCAATGACTTTAACCGGTTGATTCGCTATGAAAGGGAGGGGTTTATCTCGTATAGCTGGTATAAACCGTACGGCAACCGGGATGAGATGTATGAACAGATGGCATACCTGAAAAAGATATCCTGCGGCAATATGTATATCGGGGCGGGCTACTTTCTCGACGATGCACAGGATAAAATCAAACGTGATATATTGGAGTACCTCGACAGCAGCGTGCATTTGCAAAATGGATTCTTTTTTATTCTGGACAGAGACGGTGATATTGTCTATTGCCCGGAAGAGAAGGTCTCTTCGGAGTTGAAAGAGTATGCCAAAACGGGATTTACAATCGAAAAGGATAAGATAGTATACGGTGAGTATGCCAAAGATTACGGTTGGTATCTGGTAGGTTTACGTTCGCTGGAAAAGAGTGACATCGATGTTGCAAAACTACAGCATAAAAAAGGACAGGAAGTCCATAAAGTGAAAAAGGATCTTTTTATTCTCGGTATGGCACTTTTGTTGTCTTTCTTGTTGTCACTCTATTTCTCTTATATCATATATCAGAGCATTAAAAAGTATGAAGCGCAAATCCACGACAGTCATGAAAAGATGATGTTTCAGACCAAGCAGGCACTGATAGGAGAGCTGTTTAGTATGATCGCCCATCAGTGGCGTCAGCCTATCAATAAAATCGCCTCTATAGTGGCACTTATGCGTGCACAGTTGCATGGCGGGAAAATCACCAAAGAGGAGTTGGACAAGGATTGCGAAGAGATCGAAGAGAGTGTCGAATATATGAGCGAAACGATCGAAGATTTTCGTACATTTTACAAACCTACTACGGCGATAAAGGTAGTCAATCTCAAAGAGTTGATCGACAGATCGGTGATATTTTTAAACAATGCGCTTAAAAAGAAAAATATCACCGTTGTGAAAAAACTGGCGGACGATATCGAGTTTAAACTATATCGTAACGAATTTTTACAGGTCATGCTGAATCTGATCAAAAATGCCATAGACGCGACGGATGAGGGCGGTACAATCACACTCAGGCTCTACCGGCACGGAAGGAGAGTGATCATCGCTGTAGAGAACAGTGGTGTGCCGATTTCCGAAGAGGTGATGCGTAAGATCTACGAACCCTATTTTACAACTAAGAAGGATTCGATGGGTCTTGGTCTCTATATGACAAAGATTATTGTGGAAAAACATATGAAGGGGGAGATACTCATCGAGAGACTTCCACATGGTACAAAATTTATAATAATCATATAGTTAAATTAATCAAGAAAATAATTTAATTGATTGAAATGTGACACAACTTTGACACTTTTAATCGATATACTCTCCTTATAAAAAATATTTCAAGGGGAGTTTCAGCATGGGAGACATCAAAAAAGTATCAGGAAAAGAACTTGCACACGCTATAGGTAAAACACCACCCGCAATTACCTATATGAAAAAACAAAATTTTACAGAGTTTTCGTTGTTAAAACTAGGATATCTGTGTGACAAACTTGAGCTCGATGAAGATGATCTTGTCGCTATGTACAAACTAAAGCGTATCAAGCTGAAAGGGATGGATATCAGTGATTTCGAGTAAAAGTATCCAGGAGAGAATCCGCCTCTCCTGGAATTATTTCCCGCAGCTTATGTTAAAACTTGTACCGCAGGTTTGTGTAGAAGTATCGCCCCGGTTCGTTCATCAGCATCACGTTATTGTCGCCGGTTGTCAGCAAAACCAGGTCTTTGTAGGTATTTGAAACGGCGTAGGTTTTATCAAAAACGTTATCGACACCTACTGTCAGCTCAAAACTTTTTTTGAAAGTTTTGGTGGCTTTGAGGTTCATGATAGCGTATCCGCCCAGTTCCTGTTCACCGTTTTCGGCATCATACTCTTTCCATCTTGCAGAAGCGATCACTTCCGTTTTCAGTGATAGTGAATCATCATAGTCGTACGTGGCGGCGAGGTTGGCTTTCACAGGCGGAATCTCCGGCAGATTTGTTCCTGTTTCACCTGTCAGCGGATCATCTTTCTTACCTCTTTGCCAGGATGCACCATAATCAAAGTAGAGGTTTTCGGTCGCGAAGTATGAACCGCTTATCTCTGCACCGTAGATTTTCGCATCGACATTCTCATACGCATTTTGCGCCATGCCCATCTTGTTGACTTTGCTTGCATTGTAGACGATGAAGTTGTCGAGTTTGGAGTAAAACGCTTTTGCTTTCAGTGTGAAGTCCTCAAACTGTCTTTCCATACCGATATCGAGTTCATAGTTTACGGTATCATCGAGGTTCGGTGTACCGATCATATTTCCCATACTGCCGACCCAGTAGAGCTCTTTGGCGTCCGGTACACGCGAAGATCTGCCCAGACCGATATAGTAGCGGTCCGCATCCTTGCGGTATGTGGTCAGGATGTAGCCGTTGAGTTCGGTGTAGTCGTTGTCCTGCTGTTTTTGGTTTTTGGAAGTGACCGAGGAGTCGTCGTAGCGAAGTCCAAGTTCAACGGAGATATCGGAAAGCGTGATCTTGTCTTTTGCGAAGAGTGCATAGTTTTTTGTGTCGGAGTCGTAGATACTGTGAAATTTTGCTTCAGGCAGAGGTTTGCCGTTTTTATAGTATCCGCCGTCCCAGTTTCGCAGACTGTAGTCCAGACCGGCTGTGATTTCATGATTGTTGAGGTCAAAACTGTTTTTGAGTTTTGCACCGCGCATTTGCGTTTCGAGTTTGTGTGTCATCTCAAAACCCTTCATCTTCGCCATATTTCTGTATCTGGTGGACATCGGGTGTGTGACGGTGGAGTAGTATGTCTGAAATGAGAGTTTTTTCGCGTATTTGCCCAGTGCTTTTGCCGTATATTCGAGATTGTAGATATCGGAGTCGTCATAGACGGCATCCATTTTGGAGGAGGGGTAGAGCACATCGTCGCTCCGGTTGGCGGTGTAGCTGAGTCGCACTTCATGATTTTCGGCGATATCCCAGAAGAGTTTGCCCATCAGTGTCTTTTTGGTATAGGCTTTCATATCCTGATACCGGGGTTGGTACTGTGCCGCTTCGGGTGCTTTGCCGAGTGCTATATTTCGTGCGATCTGTCCGACAAAATCATCACCGTTGCCATCTTCGTACTGATCGCTCTTTTCGGCAGAACCGGTCAGGAGCAGACGTACTGTGTCTGTCCCGCCGCTGAG
>QNZT01000194.1 GCA_003978455.1 Sulfurospirillum sp. | reverse complement strand
TCAGGATCGATACCCGCATGGACAAAAAGGTAGCCGTTTTTTTTATCCAGATAGTAGGGTCGAAGTGTTTTGAAAAAGGCGATGAACCGATCGGAAAAATCGTTGTCTTTGCGCATCACATGTTCCAGAGCCTCAACTGCATCTTTGAAGAAAGGGTACTGTTTGTAGGCATTGATGGAACCCTCTATGAAAAAATTTTCGTAAAATATCTCATGATTGCCGCGAAGAAAGATATACTCCCTCCCCTCATCCTCGGCCCATCGCTGTAGCGCGAGGATATCCCGTATCGTAAAATAGGAACCCGCATCCTTAAACTCTTTCCCGTCGATCACCCCGGACTCACCCCTATCCATATAGTCCCCCAGAAAGATGACCGCGGTATCTTTATCGACTTCATGTTTGAGATAGTGCTCCACTTTTTGATAGACACTGTAGATTCCGTGCAGATCCGGTACGACTATATATTTTCGAAACTGTTTTCGGGAAGCGGAAGATTTGAAAACTGAAGCGAAGAGTTTCTTCATTCAAAACCTACTTTTTGGGATTGGCGGAGCCTGATTCAGTGCGCGCTTTTACAGACAAGATCTCCCGGCTGAAGTGAGAGAGAGCGTGCGACAACCTGGCACTTTACTTTAAGTAGATAATATAGAGAATCGACTTTACAGTCGCTTAAACACTCATAGTTACCCATCCCTTTGGAGATGATACACCCGGCGGAAAAAAAGAGCCTTTTTGCCTCTTCACCGAGTGCATCGACGACGATTCCCGGTGTGTGAACACCGCTGTCAACGACAGTCGCAACTTCATGAACAGGATCATTTTCCAGGTCTTTGACGCAGATATCGTTGATGATCGGTCTGCTGCGAACAAAATAGTAGATCTTTGTATCCGGGTAGTGTGCTTTGATCGTCTGCATATAGAGTCTGTCGAAAACATTCTCTCCGGCATTGTCCGCCAGATAGACGATCGTGTCGCTTTTGGCGATACGTTGCGTCAGCTCCGCGATCTGATCGATCGCAAAAGTTGCGTCAAGTACACCGGCGATCTCCTCTTCGAGATCGTATTCATACTCGCTTGCCAGATCGATCACATTGCCCGCTACGGCGATCTTTGCCGCAGTGACAAGCGGATCGCTGCTTTGTGAGATATGTTTCTGACAGTAGGGCAGCAGAGACTCCGCTTTGGCGATCGCCTCTTTTTTCTGCTGCGCATAGATATCCTCCCTGCCGAGTATCAGGGAAAACTTTTCATACATCGGTGTCGCGTTTTGGGGTGGTGTCAGATCCAGGGAAAAAGAGGGCAGCATACAAGCTGCCTCGTCAAGAAGTTGTTTAGACGCCTCAGGGGAGAGTTCCAGCGCTTTGGTAACCCGCAGCGCCTGGTTAAAGATACATGCGATGCAGTCGGGTTCGATATGCATCGGTTACTTTTTAGCCTCTTTGAGCGTATCTGCGATCAAAAATGCCAGTTCGAGTGCCTGATGCGCGTTGAGTCTCGGATCGCAGTGTGTATGGTATCTGGAGGAGAGATTTTCCTCTCCGATCTGCTGACCGCCTCCGATACACTCTGTCACATCTTTACCCGTCATCTCCAGATGGATACCGCCTGCATGGGTTCCCTCGCTCTTATGTACAGCAAAGAAGTTTTCCACCTCTTTGAGGACATTGTGGAACTCTCTGGTTTTGATGCTGCTGGCTGTTTTGATGGTGTTGCCGTGCATCGGATCGCAGCTCCAGAGTACCTTTTTGCCTTCACGCTCGACCGCCCGAATCAGCGGCGGCAGGTATTTTTCAACATTGTCCGCTCCCATGCGTACGATTACGTTCATCTTGCCTGACTCATTTTCAGGATTGAGCGTATCGAGCAGTTTCAGCAGATCTTCGGTTGTCGTAGTCGGTCCCGCCTTGATACCGATCGGATTGTCCACACCTCGTAAAAACTCGACATGCGCACCATCAGGCTGTCTGGTTCTGTCTCCGATCCAGAGCATATGCGCCGAACAGTCGTAGTATTTGCCGCTGAGTGAGTCTTCTCTGGTCAGCGCCTCTTCATAGTTTAGAAGCAGTGCTTCATGAGAAGTATAAAGTACTGTCTGCGCCAGGCGCGGATTGGTCTCAGGTGTGATCCCGATCGCCTCCATAAAGTCGAGCGCCTGTTCGATCTTTTCGGAGAGTTTCTGGTAGCGTGCATCCGCGGTCGTACCGGCTGCAAAATCGAGATTCCAGCGATGTATTTTGCGCAGATCGGCAAAACCGCCCCGCGCAAACGCACGGATCAGATTCTGTGTCGCGGCTGACTGGTTGTAAGCACTGAGCATACGGTAGGGATCAGGCTTGCGTGCCTCTTCGGTAAACTCGATGGAGTTGATGATATCGCCCCGGTAACTCGGCAGTGTCACACCGTCGATCGTCTCGAAGTCACTCGAACGCGGTTTGGCAAACTGACCGGCAATACGCCCCACTTTCACCACCGGTTTCCCGCCTGCAAATGTCAGGATCACGGACATTTGCATAAAGACTTTGAAAAAATCCCTGATATTGTCCGCATTGAACTCCGCAAAACTTTCGGCACAATCTCCTCCCTGTAACAAAAAGGCTTTCCCTTCCGTCACTTCGGCAAACTGTTTTTTCAGGCTCCTCACCTCTTCGGCAAATACCAGCGGCGGGTACTTGCTCAATCTCTCTTCCACACTTTTCAGGAGTTTCTGATCTTCGTAAGTCGGCTGCTGAAGGATCGGTTTTGTTCTCCAGCTCTGTAGTGTCCAGTCACTCATGGTATCCCCTCAAATTTAAAAATTCCGATATTATAGTGATTATTTGTTTTAAAATCAAATTTTATGTATAATTGTCTGTAGATTAGGTTAATCCATTATTATTAAGGAATATAGACCCATGGAAGCACTTTCCGTTTTATTGGTCGGTTCTGTCGTAACCTGGCTGATGTACCAAAATATCCAAAAAGTCACTGCAAAGCTCGAAACGCAAAAGGGAGCTTCATTTGAAACATATGCCGCTTTCGCCTCAAAAATCACCGACCACATCCGAAAAGTCAAAAACGATCTCGATGAAGATTCAGAGACCTACTATCGTCGGTTCAAACCCAACGAAACGTGCGATACGAAAAAAACTATCAAAGAACTGCTGGACTTGATCCGCCGTACCGCACTTTTTGAAACAGTCATGGCAAAGCGGAAAACACCCAAAGAGATAGAAGCATCATTGGGTGAGATTCTCGGTGATTTTGACAAGATCATCCGCCAGAGCTGCGCCGACGGCGACCGACTTGCTGAGGAGGTCAGAGAGAGTCTCCACCAGGCATACCGAAAAATCTACACTTCATGAACAGCAGATTGCAGCACGAAAGCGATATCATAGAGTTTTCGACACTGCAATCACGCTGTGTCTATCTGCCGCAAAAGCTCATGAAGATGCGCTACAAATATATCAAAGCGTGTCCCGAATCACTCAACGCCGCACTGGTCAAACGGGGATGGAGACGTTTTGGTGACTACTTCTCGCGTCCCGGATGTGACGGCTGCAACGAGTGTAAAAGCATACGTATCGATGTGGCAAACTTCAAACCCTCCCGATCCCAGAAAAGAGTCTGGAGACAGAAAGGAATCCGTACTTTCGTACGCAAGCCGACTGTCTCTTTTGCCCACCTGCAACTCTATGAAAAGTACCATCGTTTCATGAAGGAGAAACGCGGATGGGACTACTACGCTGTCGATGCGGAATCTTACTACGACCTTTATGTCAAGGGATACAACAGTTTCGGAAATGAAGTGCACTACTACTATGAAGGCAATCTTGTCGGTATCGATCTGATAGACTATCTCGATGACGGCATATCGGCAAACTACTTTTACTACGATCCCGACTACCGCCACCTCTCACTCGGTACCTACTCCCTGCTCAAACAGATAGAGTTTGCCCGCAAACGCGAACTCTCATGGATCTATCTGGGCTACTATGTCAAAGGGTGCCAGAGCCTGCGCTACAAGGAAAATTTCAAACCCTATCAGATTTTGCAAAATCTCCCCTCCGAAGAGCAGACACCGGTCTGGGAATAGGTAGGTTTTTTACAGCTCGCTCTTTTTACCGCCCTGCTGACGAAAAATGGTCGGCACGTCAAGTGACTGCGATGTGAGAGGAGGTGTCTCGACACGCTGCGGTTTCGGAGCGGGTGAAACAGTTTCGGGTGCAGGTGCACTTTCGGGAGTCTCAGGTACCGGTTTTCTGCGTTTGCCGATCCCCTTGAGGATGCGTTTCGCTTCTGCGGAGTCGATCACCGACATCTCCACCAGCGTATGGGCGATCCCTTCCGAAAAGCCCTTCAGATACTTGATCTGCGACGCCGAACCGTTTTTGCGCTTGTTTTCATAGAAGTAGTCAACAAGGTCAATTAGATTGTTGATAAGCTTTATTTTTGTAAAATCGTTCATACTTTAATTATACACAAAGGTCAATAAAAATTTCATGGCACTAAAAGAGATTACCTATCGGGGCACAACTTTTGCGATCTCCTACGAGATCCTCAACCCGACTGCACAACACGACTTTATCGTACTGCACGGCTGGGGCAGCAACAAAGAGATCATGAAAGGGGCGTTTGGCGACACCCTGCCCGATCTCCGGCATATCTACATCGATCTGCCGGGATTTGGCAAAAGCCCGAATGAAACGATCCTGACAACCCGGGACTATGCAAATATCATCGATACACTGCTCTCGTCGCTTCATGTCAAAAAAGAGATTGTCGCGGGACACTCCTTCGGCGGAAAAGTGGCGACACTGCTGAACCCGGATATGCTGGTGCTGCTCAGCTCCGCGGGTATCCCCGTCCCCAAACCGCTCGGTGTACGCACCAAAATCGCACTTTTCAAACTATTTAAAGCTCTCGGTCTGGGAAGATTGCGCACATACTTCGCCTCCAAAGATGCCAGCGGAATGTCTCATGAGATGTATGAAACCTTTAAAAATGTCGTCGATGAAGACTTCACAGACATCTTTGCCCAAAGAGATGCCGCCGCCCTGCTCTTCTGGGGCAGGTCCGACACCGCCACACCACTTTTTACCGGCGAAAAGATACACAAACTGATCTCCCGGAGCAACTTTTACCCGCTGGAGGGAGATCACTTCTTTTTCAGCCGACACGCACCCTTTATCGCACAAACCATTTCGCAGGAGTTTCACCGTTATGCAGATTAGCCCACACCTTTTTCAGATCTTTACCGTCGTATCACACCTTTTTCTGACCCTGACACTCGGTTTTTACCTCATACTCAACATGCAGTGGTACAGCTACAGACTGGAGCGAGTCCTCTTTCGCCACAAAAAGTATATCTGGCACCTGCTCTACTTCGTCATCCCGCTCTTTGCCTACTATCTAACCGGGAAATATTTCTGGATCTACTTCTACTTCGGACTCCTCCCCGCCCTCTATCTCTGGTACAAAAAGATCGACAAAAAACTGGTCTTTACCGGACGGGTCAAACGCTTTTTCCTCTTTCTGCTCTTTGGTGCGATTTTCGAAGATACCCTCTGTCTGACAACAGCTTCATGTCACATTTTCGGCGTCGTTCTCCCGCTGCTCTTCGCACTGCTGGCAAGCCACCTCTTTGAAAAAATGCTCTTTCTCGGCTTCAAAAAAGAGGCGCAGAAAAAACTCCGTGCGATGGATCACCTGCAAATCGTCGCCATCACCGCCAGTTACGGCAAAACCAGCATCAAAAACTTCCTGCATCAGATCCTCTCCCAAAAATACAACACCTACATGACCCCGCGAAGCGTCAATACCCTCGGCGGTCTCATGAAAGATGTCAATGACGACCTTCCGCAGGAGACGGAGATCTACATCGCCGAAGCGGGAGCGAGAGAGCGCGGCGATATCGACGAAATCGCAAAGTTTCTGGAACACGACTACGCCATCGTGGGCAATATCGGTCCCCAGCACATCGAGTACTTCAAAA
>QNZT01000096.1 GCA_003978455.1 Sulfurospirillum sp. | reverse complement strand
TATCTGAGCGATGCAAATCTGGCGGAACTCAATGCTATTCTGGAACAGGGGCTGCGTCGGGTGCCAAAAGGGACGCCTTTTTACGAACACTATCTCGCGCTTTTCCCCGGGATCGACTATATCCGTCTGATAAGGGGGAGAGCGTTCAGGGGAAGGGCACGTGTCAAAAAGCGCTTTTTGGATTTTCTTGCCGCGCATCCGGATCTGACGCATATCGCCGAAGGGGTCTCGGCGGAAAATATGGTGAAAGTGCTGACACTCAAACACAAAAAAGCGCTGCCGCCGAAAGTTGCAGCCGGGTTGAAAGAGGGGAGGGATTGGTTTTCCTATCAGGAGTATCAGCTGGAACTCTGTTGTGCCGATATAGTAGAAGATCATGAAGCGAGTGACGGTGTGAGTGCCGTGATGCCCGGAAGCAGCAAAGAGTGGGGCTTTTCACTCAAAGTTATGAACCTTCCCAAAGGGGTTTGGGACGTCTATGCCGATGTCAAGATCGAAATGGATAAGAAGAACCTGTTCGATGGTGCGCGATGGGCGCTTCGTTACGGTATTGAGCCGGGTGTTGCCAAAGGGATCAAACTGCGGGCAAACTTCTCAAAAGGGTACCGCCCTGTCAAAATCGGCACGATCGATACGGCAACCGATGCACCCGATTTTGTCTGGCTCAGCCCTCCGGGAAACAGTGTGGTCAGTAAAGTCTATGTAGACAGAATCTACTTCGTCAAACGACGCTAACTTCAAAATAAAAAGGTATATAGTCGGTGATTTCGCGCAAAACACTCTACTTTTCACTCTATCTGGGGATACTGGTATTTCTGGCGCTGCCTGTGGTGAAGATAGGACCTGCCCGTATCGAACAGTTGCTGGTACTGGTGACATTCGGGATCGTTTTTCTGGATGATCTGCTGAAGAGAGAAGTCGATTTCATGATCCTTGCGTATTTGGTCGGCGGGGCACTGGTGCTGGTGTTGATCAGCATGAGTTCCCCTTATGAAAAGGTGGCGGAGACGGGGTATTACATCAAGTTTCTCTTTATCTATCCGGTCGGTTTCTATGTCGGGGCGAGGATTCTCTCCAAGGTCGATTTCAAAACCTTTCTCGATATCGTGGACTGGGCATTGCTCTTTTACTTTGTAAGCTGGTTTGTGGTGATGTACATCCCCCTGCCGGAGTCGGTTCTTGAGAGGATCATCCACTTTCGCGAGTTTGGGTGGGGGCGGGAGTTTCTGCCTTATCAGGGGACGTTTTACGAAGCGGGGGCGATCGGTGTCATCGTGGGGAGTATCCTGCTGCTTTCGGTCATGAGCCGGGTCGAGTTTGATATCTGGCCCAGGAAAAAGTACTACGCATGGCTGCTTTACGGCGGGATCGTCTACATGATGTTTCTCTCGAAAAACAAAACCGTCTGGCTGGCATATATGCTGATACTGCTTTTTCTGGTCATCATGAAGGGGTATCTGAAACTGACAAGAAGCAGCTTTTACACATCTCCGGATAAGCTCAGAGAAGATCCTGTACTCTACAAGTTTCACCATATCAACGGAACTTATCTGATCGGTGCGGCGATCTTTCTGGTGGCGGCGTTTTTTATCTACAACTCCCTGGCTTCACATCCGTTTATCACCGCCGAAGAGTTCAACTACAAGATGCAACATGAGAGAGGTGCGCAGTTCAGGGAAGCGTGGGATCTGATCGTCAAGTCAAACTTCTGGGGCGGGTACGGTTTCGGCTTTGTGGAGTCCTATTTTAAGGGGAAGCATATCATGGGTGTGGGTGCCGGTTCGGGGAGTATCAACAGTGTGCTGCTCGACAGCTGGCTGCAAGGTTCTATTCTGGCGGTGGTCTATCTGAGCGGGATTGTCTGGCTGGGCTTTGACAAACGCCACTTTGTCACGATCGTGGTACCGGCGTTTTTTCTCTTTTTCGGGCTGACCAACCCGATCGTCGCGGAGGAGCTCTTTTTGATCCTGGGCATCTCCTACAGTATCGCCAGTATCCGTGACCAGAGAGAGTTGACGGGAGGGGTGCGCATTGATCGATAAACTTCTGTCCAGACGGATCGCACTGTTGCGGTTTCCGCTGATCGTGAGTATCGTCTATATCCATATGCACACCGCCGACATCCACTTCGGCGGCAGTTATGCGCACTGGTTTGAGCGTACGGCAACCTATATCGCGGAGTATTTGGCGCGTATCAGTGTGCCGCTCTTTTTTCTGCTGTCGGGGTATCTCTTTTTTGCGACACTCAAACCCACCGCAGAGGGGTATCTCAAAAAGTACAAAAGCCGTTTCCGTACGCTGCTGGTGCCTTTTCTCTTCTGGAATGCGCTGATCTTCTGTTTCTATCTTATCGCCCAGACACTGCCTGCGACAGCGGGCTATTTCAGCGGGGACAGACCGATCATCCCCGATCTGGGGTTCTGGGAACGGATCAGGCTCTTTTTCGGTGTCGGGGAGTTTCAGTATCCGGTGGCGTATCAGTTCTGGTTTATCCGTGATCTGCTGTTCATGGTGCTGCTTTCGCCGCTGCTCTACCTCCTGTTGCGTTTTGTTCCCTGGCTTTTGCTGGGTGGACTCTTTATCGTCTGGGTACAGCAGTGGTATCCACACCATATCGTACAGATCGATCCCACTTCGGTACTCTTTTTCACACTCGGGGCATACGGTGCACTCAAAGCGTGTGATATGCGCTTTTTTGACACGCACCGCAAAGCGATCGTGGTTGTTTATCTACTGCTCTCTCTGGGGGCGCTTTTGACGGGGGACAACAGCTATTTACAGCAGATTTCGATCTTTGTCGGTGTCTTTGCGGTGCTGGTGCTGACGGCATATTTTGCGCAGAGTGCGCAGGCGGATAGGCTGATAGAGATGGAGAAGTACAGCTTTTTTCTGTTTGCGATTCACGAACCGTTGCAGTCGGTGCTTCGCAAAGTGGTGCTCAAAGCGGGGCATATCGAGAGTGATATCGCATTTTTCCTGCTCTATCTGCTTGTGCCGGCGGCGACTGTCTGGATAGTGCTTCAACTCTACAAGGTGTGGGAAAAGTATCTGCCGGGGCTGCTTCGCACCGCGACGGGCGAGAGAGTTTGAGAAAAGATATGAGAGAGAGTTTCATGAAGAGAGAGAGGATAGTATTTGTGTTGCCGCAGCTCAAAACGGGCGGCGGCGTGCGTGTCATAGTAGAGCTGGCAAATGTGCTGGCAGAGCGTCATGAAGTAAAGATCGTACTGCCCAAAGGGAAGGTAGAGTGTACCTTCGCCATCAGCGATCGTATCATTATCGAGCAGGTGGGTAGAGAGCCTGTTTCCGCACTTCAGAAGGTAGCCAATATCTTTCGTACGGTCGCCCATGTCCAGAAGGTGTATCAAAACGACAATGTCATCGTCACCGATCCAATCCAGTCTCCGCTCTTTATCTTTGCCCGGATGCCGAAACTCTACCGCTTTGTGCAGGCGGATGACTACCGTATCTTCGATGACCTGCTGCTGCTGAAAAACCGGTTTTTTCTCTACCTCTACAAAGCGGTGACCAAACTCTCCTACCGTAAAAAGATAGGCTATCTTTTCAACTCCGCTTTTACCCATGAGATGTTTGAACGCCACAGCGGACGCAAAGTACCCCAAAAGATCGTCCATCCCGCACTCAACCGGAAAGTTTTTTACCCCTATGAAGCAGAGAAACCGCAGCGTGACAGCGTGCGGCTCTGTCTGATCGCCCGAAAACATCCGATGAAACGTTTCGGTGACTTTGTCGAGGTTTATCAGCGGTTGATGCAAAACCCGAAAGTCGCCGCAGAGATCGAAAAAGTGACGGTGATCTCTCATGATGATTTGAGCAGTTATGCTACCGCAGGTATGGAGAGGGTGGTGCCCTCTTGTGACAAAGATATAGCAGATGTCATGAACAGCAGCGATATCTATATATTTACCTCTTTGTGGGAGGGGTTCGGATTGCCGCCGCTGGAGGCGATGGGGTGCGGCTGTGCGGTGGTCGCTTCCGATGCCGGAGGGATCAGCGAATATGCCGTGAACGGTGAAAACGCACTGATCTATCCGCCGGCGGATACCGACGCGCTTTACGATGCTATCGTACGGCTCATCGAAGATCGTGCACTGTTGCAGAGACTACGCATAAACGGTATGCAGACCGCCCGCAACTTTTCCTGGGAGCGCTCCGCAAAAATGGTGGAAAAGTATCTGTTTGAAAAGGAGAACGATGTATAAACTCGCATTTGTCGCCACCAGCTATATCAAAGAGTATGACGGGGTGAGTGTCTATCTGGAAAATCTCATGTATGAACTGCTTCGGCAGCCTCTGTATCAAAAGAGGCTGCTGATGATCGATCTCTATCTTCATGAAGCGGTGGTCGATCTCTTCTCGGAGCGTATTTTAGAGGGGGTAGATGCTGAAAATGTGCATCTGATCGCACTGCCGCAGCAGGGGGCGGCTGCGAAGTTTGCCGATTTGCAGCGCAGGATACTGGGAAAAAGATACGACCTCGTTTTCGTTCCCAATCCTATGCCGCTCTTTTTCAGCCGCGGCAGAAGACTCAAGGTGATTCACGACTTGACGATCAAACAGACTCCGGAACTCTTCTCCGGCGCGAAACATCGCTATATCGACTTTCTGATAGGTTACATGAAACGTTTCGATGACAAAGTGGGGTATATCTCCCGCCAGACCAAAGAGGATATCCGGCACTTCTACGGCATCGCCGATGCGAAACTGCTCTATCTGCCCAACGGTATCCCTTTCAAAGTGCGCCAATTGCCCAGACCTGAGCAGGAGGATGCGTTTGCGAAGTATGCGGGAGATGCGCTGGAGCTTGTCGTGGTCGGGCGTATCAACCGCTCCAAGGGGTTTGACCGTGTTTTGCAGCTTCTGGCGTATCTCGAAGCACTGCCGGATGGGGCGCGTACTTTTGAGCGGGTCATACTGCACGTCGCGGGAAAACAGACCGATGAGACGAAAAAGATTCTGGAGGGGCAGCACTTTACCCGGATCGCACTCCACTTTTACGGCTATGTGAGCGATGAGGAGCTGAACAACCTCTACGAAAAGAGCCACTTTTGCCTCTTTCTCTCCCGAAACGAGGGGTACGGTCTGCCGTTGGTGGAAGCGATGTGGCTGCGTACGGTACCGGTGATCTCCGATATCCCTGTGTTCGGAGAGATACTGGGAGAAGCCTATCCGAAGTTTTCGGACAGGAGCGGGTACGGGGAGGCGATCTACAGCTTTATGCGCCGTATTTTCGGGGATGAGACCTATCGCAGAGATATCTTTGCGATGATAGAGCGGAGTGTGGCGAAGGAGAGCAGGGGGTATGCGCTCTGTGCGGAAAATCTGCTGGGCTATCTGACGGAGGGTAAAGCGTCATGAAAAAACTTTTGCAAAACAAGCTTCTGGGAAGTGCGATGATCTTCACCCTCAGCAACATCTTCAACAAGGGGCTCAACTTTATGCTCCTGCCGGTGCTGACAAGTTACCTGAGCCGCGACGACTATGGGCATCTCGGTTTTATCGTCTCAGTGGTGGCGATCGCGAGTATCTATATCGGGCTCTGGCCTGGGAACTTCATCATGGCGAAGTTTTCGCTGCTGGGAAAAGAGAAGATGGCGCGCTATATGTCCAATATCCTGATACTGGTGTTCATCACATTTGTGCTGACGCTGGGGGTGCTGTTCGGACTCAGGGATGTTATTTTCGTCAATTTTGAGGAGCGTGACCTTTTGATCGTGACGATCGCCGTCTATACCCTGTTGCTGGTGATTTTCAATATCTTCAACACCATCACCCAGCTGGAGAAAGATGCGGTGCGCTACGCGATTTTTCAGTTTATGTATCTCTTCCCGAGCCTTGCACTGGCACTGCTGCTGATCATCGTTTTTCACTTTGACTGGCACGGGAAGTTTTATGCGGAACTGCTGATGCTCTTTCTGCTCTCTCTCTATATCCTCTACTATTTCATACGTGAAAAGTATGTGGTGTGGGAGTTTGATACCGAAAAACTGAAAGCGC
>QNZT01000190.1 GCA_003978455.1 Sulfurospirillum sp. | reverse complement strand
ATCCTGTTTCAGCTAGTAAATCAATTACAGAATTTGCAACAGGTGAAAAATCATGGCTGCCATAAACTACATAGACCGGAATTCCTGCATCGTGTACTTGTTTAAACTTTGCAAAGGCGTACTTTTGCACTCTCATCTCTGGAATATTCACATGGAACATGTCTCCAGGAATTAAAATGAAGTCTACTTTTCGAGAAATACATTCATCTAACGTTTTTTCAAAAACATTCTGTTCGATTTCCTGCAGGGCTTCATGCTTTTGGAATCCAAGATGAATATCTGATAGGTGTGCAAATTTCATCTAGAAAACCTTAGTTTTTGTTTGATTTTGTTTTGGATTACCTTGGCGTTTTACCAAATCATCAAACAACGGAATTTTAATCGGTATGGCAAATGGAACAAAGATACTAGAAATTATTGCTTCACCCTTGTCTAGGCTGGCTATGTTTCTGTCGTCTTCGGACAGATCCTGTGAAGCACTTTCAATTATTGCCTGTCGTTCCTGCTTCATCTCATTGCCCAAGATAATCTTTGTATTCAAAGACAGAGTATTGAGACCGGCGATGGTTTCAATATCCAACTAAAAAAATTTAAACGAAAATAATAAGGAGATAGAAAATGAGTAAAGTAATAGGTATAGATTTAGGAACAACCAACTCTTGTGTGGCTGTATATGAGGGTGGTGAAGCGAAAGTAATCCCGAACAAAGAGGGTAAAAATACAACCCCTTCTATTGTCGCGTTTACGGACAAAGGCGAAGTGCTTGTCGGTGATCCGGCAAAAAGACAGATGGTGACAAACCCTGAAAAAACCATCTACTCTATCAAGAGAATCATGGGTCTGATGTGTAACGAGTCTGTAGCGGAAGAGGCGAAAAAGAGATTGCCTTATCACGTTGTGGATAGAAACGGTGCTTGTGCGATCGAAGTGGATGGTAAGACCTATACACCGCAGGAGATCTCAGCAAAAGTACTGACCAAGCTTAAAGAAGATGCAGAAGCCTATCTTGGTAGCACAGTGACCGACGTAGTCATCACTGTACCGGCATACTTCAACGATAGCCAGAGAAAAGCGACTCAGGAAGCGGGTACAATCGCAGGTCTGAATGTCGTCAGAATCATCAACGAACCGACCGCTGCGGCACTGGCGTACGGTCTGGATAAGAAAGAGGCAGAGCAGATCTGTGTCTATGACCTCGGTGGTGGTACATTTGACGTTACTGTTCTGGAGACAGGTGACAATGTCGTCGAAGTACTGGCGACAGGCGGTAATGCGTTCCTCGGTGGTGACGACTTCGACAACAGACTGATCGACTGGCTGGTTGAAGAGTTCAAAAAAGAGACAGGTATCGACCTCAAAGGCGATGTCATGGCGCTTCAGAGATTGAAGGAAGCGGCTGAAAATGCAAAAAAAGAGCTCTCTTCTGCAACTGAGACAGAGATCAACCTGCCGTTTATCACAGCCGATGCGAGCGGTCCGAAACACTTGGTCAAAAAGATCACCAGAGCGAAGTTCGAGTCTCTGATCGAAGATCTGGTAGATGAGACGATCACCAAAATCGAAGAGGTACTTAAAGATGCGGGTGTCTCTAAAAGCGATATCAAAGAGATCGTCATGGTCGGTGGTTCTACCCGTATTCCTATGGTACAGGAGAAAGTCAAAAACTTCTTCGGCAAAGAGTTGAACAAGTCTGTCAACCCTGACGAAGTTGTTGCGATTGGTGCTGCGATCCAGGGTGCGGTTATCAAAGGTGATGTCAAGGATGTATTGTTGCTGGATGTGACACCGCTGAGTCTGGGTATCGAAACACTGGGTGGCGTGACTACCAAAGTGATCGAAAAAGGTACGACGATTCCGGTCAAGAAGACACAGACATTCTCGACTGCGGAAGACAACCAGCCTGCGGTTACGATCCATGTCGTGCAGGGTGAGCGTGAGTTTGCCAAAGACAACAAATCACTCGGTCAGTTCAACCTGGAAGGTATTCCGCCTGCACCAAGAGGTGTACCGCAAATCGAAGTTACATTTGACATCGATGCAAACGGTATCTTGACTGTCAGCGCGAAAGACAAAGCAAGCGGTAAAGAGCAGCAGATCAAGATCACCGGTTCGTCAGGACTGAGTGAAGAGGAGATCCAGAAGATGGTGCAGGATGCCGAAGCGCACAAAGCCGAAGATGAGAAGCGTAAAGAACTCGTCGAAGCGAAAAACCAGGCGGATGCACTGGTACACCAGACTGAAAAATCTCTGAGCGATCTCGGTGACAAAGTCGATCCTGCCGAGAGAAGCAAAATCGAAGGATTGCTCAACGACCTCAAAGAGTTGCTCAAAAACGAGAGTGTCACCAAAGAGCAGATCGATGCGAAAGTCAAAGAGCTGACCGATGCGAGCCACAAACTTGCAGAAGCGGCATATCAGAAAGAGCAAGGCGGTGCAGCCGGCGGTGAGCAAGCCGGAGGCGGTGCAAACAAAGGCGGTGACGATGATGTCATCGATGCGGAAGTAGAGTAATCTGCTTTTGCTTCAAATGTAAAGCCGGGAAAGCCCCGGCTTTTTTGTTTTCTAATCTCTCTTCATGAAACGCTACACCCACCCTTTCGATCCTATCCTTTTCCCCGATACCGAAGTGTTGATACTCGGTACATTTCCCAGTCTCGACTCATTTAAATATGACTTTTACTATGCACACAAACGAAACCAGTTCTGGAAGATACTTCATGAACTCTACCGGATGCCTGTTGCCTCTGAGGAGGAGAAGATCGCACTCTTGCAAAAAGCGAAGATCGGTCTGTGGGATACCGTTGCTTCGTGTGAGCGTAAAAATTCCAGTGACAGCAACCTGAAAAACTGCACTCTTCATGATATCCCTGCACTGCTGCAAAACTATCCCACTATCCGTCTGATCGCCTTTACAGGGCAGAAAGCGGCACATCTCTATGCAACAAAATATTGCAAATTGCCTATAGATACTGTAGTTCTGCCGTCGCCTTCACCGGCATACGCCGCGATGCGCTTTATGGAGAAAAAAGATATTTATGAAAAGGTATTGTTGGAGAAGGTATCGTTAAAGTAGCGATGTTTAAAATAGTTATTTGATTTTGATATAGTTGAAAAGAGTCTCCTTTGGGGAAACTCTTCTTTAATTCATACTCTCTACATCCTGCTCAGGTGCTGTGTTTACACCATGTGCACCTTTAAATGCGCCGTGGGTGTACGCCTGATACGCCATAGCCCCTGCTATGATCAGTAAAGCAGTGATAATAAACAGCATCAATGGTCTTTTCATGATATAATCCTTGCATTGGTTTTTTGCACTATAGCGAAAATCTTTCTAAGAAAATACAAAATATTTGAGTTAGATTTTTAGTTTAAGGAAATGAAACGGTGCGTTATCTATCTTTTGTACTGCTGCTGATGATACTCCTCTTTGGTTGTGAAGAGAAGCATTTTACCCGGGTTTTTGACACATCCGTAAGGGGTGCCGAGATCAAAAGTGTCAGGCTCTCCGTCACCGATCCGAAACTGCGCCGCAGCTTGACCAAACTGCTGTATCAAGAGGGTATCGGGGTGACCGACAGAGCGCTGTACACGCTGGAAGCGGAAGCGGCAAAATACCCAAAGCACTGTAACAACCCGCTTACCTGTACTTACGATGCGACATATGACGGCTTCATGAAGATCAGGCTTTTACGGCAGATGCATCCTCTCTATATGACACAGCAGGAGTATCACGGTGTGTTTCATCCCGAAGATATGATGGTGCTTGTAGAGAGAATGTACGATGATCTCAATCTGAAAAGATAGTCTTTCTAAAAGATATTTTCTTTTTGCCGATATAGAGGTAATTTACAATATCAGGAGAATTCAATATGTTTGGAAGAATTACGACAAAGCGATCTTCATACAACCATGTACAAGGTCAGGATAGTTCACGTATCGAGATGCTTGAAGAGGAAAACCGTCAGCTGAAAGATCAGATTGCGCAGTTGCAGAGTACACTGCACTACTATCAGGAGGGTGATAAAGAGGAGATAGATAAAACCAAAGAAGGGCTTATAGATACTTTGCTGACCAGTTACGAAGATGGTGTAAAGTTTTTACAAAATACCATCGAGGAAAATCTCTTTATGCTCAACAACATCAACGCCCTCAACGACAAGACCCTCCAGAGGGTTAGTGAAGTAGAGTCGCAGACAGGTGTGATCGAAGGTTCTGTCGAAAATATCCAGCAGTACACAGAGCAGCTTCGTGACGACTCTTCGGCGTTGAACGACTCCGTAAACTCTATCGCTGAGATTATCAATCTGATCAAGGATATTTCGGATCAGACCAACCTGCTGGCACTCAATGCTGCTATCGAAGCGGCACGTGCAGGTGAGCATGGACGCGGTTTCGCGGTGGTTGCCGATGAGGTACGAAAGCTTGCGGAACGCACCCAAAAAGCGACACAGGAAGTGGAGATCAACATCAGCGGACTGAAACAAAACTCCAATACGATGATGCAAATCTCCGAGACATTCGGGAATGAGTCTATGAAGATCATCGATGTACTGGGCGCATTCAGGGAAAATGTCAACTATCTCTATGAGAACTCACAGAAGATTACCGACAACACAGTGAGTGTAACCGATGAAATCAACGTTTCCAACGGTAAAATAGACCATATCCTTCTGAAGCTGACCGGTTACAAAGCGGCACTCCGGGGAGAGAAAGTCGATATCGTCGATGAAAACAGCTGCCGTTTCGGAAAATGGTTCCACTCTATCGAAAAGAGTCTCCTCTCTTCCGAGAAAAAAGCGGTTTCCGATGTCCATAAAGAGCATACTAATGTCCACAGAAGCCTCAAAAAGGCGATAGAAGAGTTTTCAAAAGAGGATGGAGAGTCTCACAAAAAAGGGCTTGCCTACTTCAAAAGTGTGGAGCAATCAAGCAAAGAGGGATTTGAAGTATTGCTGCACGCTGTTCAGAAAGTACACGCTAAATAATCCACCCCGATCCCAGAACCTTTTCGTTGTCGTAAAAGACGGCGGCTTGTCCGGGGGCGAGTCCCTGGACTTTCTGCAACAGTTCCACTTCTGCGCTATCCTCTTTTATCTCCACCCGGCAGGGTGTCTTCTGACTTCTGTAACGGATCTTGACATAGGCTTCAAATGATTTTTCGGGTATGAACATATTGAGTTCTTTCGTTGTAAAACGCTCTGTATCGAGTGCCTCTCTCAGACCTACGACAATCCGGTTGTTTGCCGCGTCGATGTCGATCACATAGTGTGGATCGTGTGCGACTTTGAGTGTAAAACCGCGCCGCTGTCCGATGGTATAGTGCATATAACCGCGGTGCCTGCCGATGACGTTGCCTTCGGTATCGACCACATCTCCGGGAAGGTCGATCTCTGTATGTTCCTTGAGGACATCAAGATAGCTCTCCTCGACAAAGCAGATCTCCGTACTCTCTTTTTGTGTGGCGATACTCTTGAGTACGGGGATCTCCGCCGCGATCTGTTTGACATCGCTTTTGAAACGTTTGCCCAGCGGAAAGATCACTTTGTCGAGCGCCTCTTTTTTGACATTGCTCAGAAAGTAGCTCTGATCTTTGCTTTTATCCACCGCTTCATAGATAAATCCCTCCTTGATCTGTGCATAGTGACCGGTAGCGAGGTAGTCGAATCCCTTTGATTGGGCAAACTCCAGCAGTGCTCCCAGTTTGATATTGCGGTTGCAGAGTACGCAGGGATTGGGTGTCAGTCCGCTTTTATAGGTTTCGACAAAGGGCATAAAGACCGCTTCGCTGAAACGATCTCCCAGATCGAGGATATGGTGTCTGATCCCCAGATATTCTGCGACTTTTTCGACATTGGCGATATTTTTTGCATGGTAGGGGGGATTGTCGTGCAGCTTCATGTAAACACCCTCTACATGAAACCCCTCTTTTTGTAAAAGATAGGCGACGACTGTAGAGTCCACACCGCCGCTCATGGCTACTAATATTTTTTTCATGATGCAACGGTAGCGAAAAAGAGTTTAAAGAAAAAAGTGCTATCTGATCTGTGAAAGCCGTTCTCTTTGTGTGCCGATCTCCGTGATCTGGATACCGAAGTTACCGTCCACGATCACCACTTCCCCTTT
>QNZT01000166.1 GCA_003978455.1 Sulfurospirillum sp. | reverse complement strand
TTGATAATTGTTGACAACTATTTCCAATGGCAATAAAAGCTTTTGTAAATTCATATGACTTTTTATTTTGAGATTGTAATTTAATATATTTCATATTAACTTCCTTTTAATGAATCATAACGGTTGCGTCAAGGAACACCCAAGCTAGATTTCAGAAAATCTCGGAGGGTTTTCTGGAAGGTAGCTTGGGTGTTTTTCTCCGACAACTTGGCATTCTGCTGCGAAGCGACAGAATACCTATTTTAATAACACACATTATACATAAAATACACCTGAATATCAACATTTAACATATAATACGATTCTACACATAAAAAGCACAAAAACATTTCAAAACAAGATAAAACAACACTATTTGTCAAAAAAGCAAATAAAAAATAACAAAACAATTTCCCATCTTCACACTATCGAAGTTAATAACACACACTTTATATGTCAATCAGAAGATACATACAATAACAGAGATTTTCTTTTGTTAATAAATACTCTCCAAACCTCTCTACTCCTGCAGCAGTCGTATCAGATCCTCTGCTTTCAGCGGGAGTTGTTCTTGTTCCTCTTTTTCGTAGAGTCCTTTGTAGAGCTCTTTTTTGCTCTCCTGGAGGGTGAGGATTTTCTCTTCGATGGAGTTTTCGACGACGAGTTTGTAGACAAATACGGTTTTGGACTGTCCTATGCGGTGGGCGCGGTCGGTTGCCTGGTTTTCGACGGCGGGGTTCCACCACGGGTCGTAGTGGATGATGGTGTCGGCTTCGGTGAGGTTGAGTCCGGTGCCGCCGGCTTTGAGGCTGATGAGAAAGAGGTTGCAGTTGGCATCCTCTTTAAATTTTCGGATCGCTTCTTCTCTTTTGCGTGTCTGTCCGGTGAGCAGGGCGTAGTCGATCTTTTTGCGCTGGAGCTCCTTTTCGATGATGTCGAGCATCGTGGTGAACTGGGAGAAGAGGAGGATTTTCCGTCCCTCTGCGAGCAACTCTTCGAGCAGTTCAAAGAGGGTCTCTCTTTTGGCGGACTCTTTGACTTTTTTCGCTTCGCTGAGGGAGAGCAGGGCGGGGTCACAGCAGATCTGGCGCAGTTTGAGCAGGGCGTCGAGGATGGTGATGTGTGAGCGGGAGAGTCCTTTGCTTTTGATCACATCGGTCACTTTTTTCTCCATCGTGACGCGGATGTTTTCATAGAGCATCGCCTGTTTGGAGCCAAATGTCACTTTCTGGACGATCTCCACCTTTTCAGGCAGCTCTTCGAGGACATCCTCTTTGGTGCGCCGGAGCATAAACGGAGCGATCTTGCGCTTGAGCTGCTCCTGTCGGCGCATATCGTGCTCTTTTTCGACGGGGTTTTGGTAGTGCTGTTTGAAAAAGGCGAGGTTTCCGAGAAATCCGGGCATCAGAAAGTCGAAGATCGACCAGAGTTCTGCGAGGTTGTTCTCCATCGGGGTACCGCTGAGGGCGAGTTTGTGCTCTGCGCGGAACGATTTGATCGCCTGTGTCATCTTCGCTTTGGGGTTTTTGATCTTCTGCGCTTCGTCGAGGATGATGTAGGTAAACTCCATCTCTTTGAACTTCTCCTGATCTCTGAGGCAGAGCTGGTAGGTGGTCAGCAACAGGTCATACTTTTGCGCCTGGTCAAAGAGTTTGGCGCGGTCACTGCCGTAGAGGGCGAGGTAGGTGAGGTCGGGGGTGAACTTTTCGATCTCATTTTTCCAGTTGCCTATGAGCGATGTCGGCATGACGATGAGTGTCGGCTTTTTCAGCGCGCCTTCGGTTTTGAGCTTTTGCAAAAAGGCGAGTGTCTGGAGTGTCTTGCCCAGACCCATATCGTCCGCGAGGATACCGCTGAAGCTGTACTCGTGCAGAAAGTTGAGCCAGTTGAGCCCCTGTTGCTGGTATTCGCGCAGGGTCGCTTTGAGTGTCGGGGCGGGTGTGACCTCCGCTATCCCCTCAAAAGAGCGCAGTTTTTTGTTCAGCTCCATCAGCTCCCGGCTCCCTTTCCAGGTGATGTTGTCGTCCTCGAAGTCGCCGAGCAGGTGGGCATCGTGCCGTGCTATGCGGATGCGGTCGGCATCGGCGTGGTCAAAGAGTTCAAAGAGTGTCTGCAAAACGGGTTTGATCTCTTTGGCGTCGATATGGAGATAGGTGCCGTTTTCGAGTTTCAGGTTGAGTTTCGGGGGGAGGGCATCGGGAGAGTCGAACTCTTCGAGCAGTGTGGTCACCAGCGGAAGCAGGGGGATCTTTTTGTCATGAAGTGTCACTTCGTAGATGAGGTCGAACCAGCTGTGTGTCTGACTCTCTTCGGCGTGCACACTCAGTGCGTCGGCGTGGGTAAAACGGAAGTCGAACGCCTCTTCATGAACTATCTGCCAGCCGCGTTCCCGAAAGAGCGGTACCTTCTCTTCGAGCAGCACCCGCCACCGTTCGATGGCAGTTTGCATATCGGGTTTGGCAAAGCTGTAAAAGCAGCAGTCTTCACCGTTGCCGCTCTGTCTGAAACCGAGTGTCGACAGCTCATCGATCACCGCCTCTTCCGCTGTGAGATCTCTGTTGATCTTCAGGTATCTTTCACCCTCTGTCTGCATCAGAAAACCGCGTCTCGGAAAGGCGGGAACGGTGTGATCCGCATAGAGAAAAGAGAGTTCGATACAGTGCCCGATACTGCCGTCTTTTTGCGTAAAGTTCCGCAAGAAGAGGTGCGGTACCGGTGCGGTGTTGATCTCTTCGCACGCAAACTCTTCGGGAAGCGGCAGGTCGATCTCCGGGATCTGCGCAAATGCCTGTTTCATGAAGTAGTCTATATCCTCTTTCTCCACTGCGGGAGCATGCAGCAATAGTGAGAGTGTATGCGTGTCGTATGTGGTCCGGACTTCATGAACAGTGTCGGTTCGGGGGTCGATATAGTAGATCGGTACCGTGGGGAGCAGGGCACCTTCGGGGTCGAGATTGGAGAGGAGCTGTTTTTTCCCGTCTGTGTGTTCTTCCCAGTGAAACTCCGGTGTGACCGGGTCACTGCTCATCTGCAAGGGGGTGTTGCTCTCTCCCAGAAAGCAGCGTCCGGTGGCGAGCATCTTTTGCAGCGCGATCGCTCCCAGCTCACCGTCAAAAGTGATCTCATAGGGATAGAGACCGTGACGGAGCGGTTTGAGCAGCTGGAGGATTTCGATATCTTCATGATCGACGTAGTGGTAACGGTAGGGATCCTGAAAAAGATTGCCATCGGGCACCTGATACTCTTTGCCGAAGCCTCCCTTTTTTAGCCGTTTGGTTTTGTAAAAGGTGAGCGGAGCGTCATGGTAAGGTCTCTTTTCGTAGAGCCGGTAGAGCAGGAGTTCATCCGGGTTTTTCTGTAGCGGCAGGGTGGCGGGTTTGTGCCGGAACTTCTCCAGCCAGGCTTTGAGATCTTTCTGTGAAGGGGTGAGCGACTCTTTTTGCATCCGGATCGCCTGCATACAGGCAGCGACGACGTGTTTACAGTTAAATGCAACAGGACAGCTGCAATCCCCGACGATATTTTTTCTGTTGCCCGGCATTGTATGTATCATGATGAACTGCGTATAGATCTGATCTTGACTGCCGTATACCGTTGCATCGATTTTGACTGTTTTGGGAGAGACAGAAGCGACTTCACATGAAGCGACCATACCCTTTTTGTAGTAGTCTAAACCTCTCTCAAAATAGAGAGGTTCGCAGTTCTCCGCGATATCGGCGAGTGAAAGGATAGGTGTGTCGTCTGCTTTTTTCTTCATGAACCTGCTCTGTGTGTCTAAAATGGTACATTATACCGAAGTGGGTGTTTTGATGTACTTAAATAGGAGATGCTGTTACTGTTTATAACACGATCAAATGTCTATTATAAAAAACAGAATATTTTATTTTGCATGAAGATAGTTTTATTAAAATAATATTTCTAATAAATATATTTAATATACTCAAAAGGATAAGCATTGAAAAAGACTCTTTTTATTTCATCTGTTGTCGCATCCGCTCTCTTTGGATTCGGTTTTAGTGGTAGTGATCTGGACGCGAAAAAAAATATCATCTATCAAAACACCATCAAAGCGTTTGCGCCTCATGAAGTGATTGTCCAGCTTAAAGAGGGAACAGAGGCTTCCGATGTGCTGAAGAGAGTTCAGTCTCTCTTTGGCGTTGTCACACATCACAGATACAAACTGGTCAATGCGATTCACCTGATCGTTCCGGGGAAAAGTTTTGATGCGATAAAAGAGAGACTTTTGCAAGATACTAAAATAAAATCCTCCATCCAAAGCGTAGAACCGAACTACAGATCGAAAGTTTTTCAAAGCAACGATACCTATTACGATAAATTGTGGGCGATTGAAAACAACGGACAGGAAGTGAACGACAAAAGCGGTACCAAAGATGCAGATATGGATGTCGCCGAAGCGTGGAATATCGAAAAGGGAAGCCACAGTGTCGTCGTGGCGGTACTGGATACAGGTGTCGACTATACACATGACGACCTCTCGGACAATATGTGGCAAGGAGCATCTGGACACGGATATGACTTTGCCGGAGACAACAACGGCAACAACGATGACGATCCGATGCCCGATACGCCCTATGACGACAACGGGCACTACCACGGTACACACGTAGCCGGTACGATCGGTGCAACAGGTGACAACCGTAACGGTATCAGCGGTGTGGTGCAGGATGTGCAGATCATGGCTGTCAAGGTATTTCGACCGAATGGATATGCCTATAACAGTGATATTCTCGAAGGGCTCGACTATATCTCCGATCAGATAGACAACGGGGAAAATATAGTCGCTGTCAATGCAAGTTACGGCGGCAGCGGCGGCAGTCAGGGAGACAGTATGGACAATGCCATCAAAAAACTGGGGAAAAAAGGTGTGGTGTTTTGCGCCGCGGCCGGAAATGAGAGTAAAAACATAGATTACGATCCGGTCTACCCCGCTTCATATGATGCCCAAAATATCATCACCGTTGCGGCAAGTGATCAGGATGACAAGCTGGCAAGTTTCTCCAACTACGGCAAAAAAACAGTCGAAGTAGCCGCTCCCGGAACCAATATCTTAAGCACCTATCCGGATAACCGGTATGCCTACCTGCAGGGAACTTCTATGGCGACACCGAATGTCACCGGTACAGTGGCACTGCTCGCATCCGCAAACCCCTCCTCAAGTGTCAGTGAAAGGATAGAAGCGGTCGAAAACGGTGTCGACAGTAAAAGCAGTCTGAAGAACAAAGTATCGACAAACGGCAGAGTCAATACCTACAAAGCAGTTAAAGCACTCGATAACGGAAACGGCGGCGGAGATGATGAAACCCGCAACACACCTCCACAGGCAAATGATGATGCTGCAACCACAGAGTATGAGACCGAAGTGACCATCGATGTACTAAAAAACGACTCCGATGCCGACGGAGACACACTCACAATCAAATCTCTCACACAACCCGCTCACGGAAACGTAACGGTGAAAAATGAAAAAACAGAATACACACCCGATAACGGCTATAGCGGAGAAGACAGCTTCACATATACCATCGACGACGGAAACGGCGGAGAATCGACAGCAAAGGTCACAGTAACAGTCAAAGAGAAAAAAGAGGAGAACAACGGAGGTTGGAACTGGGGCTCGCTTTTTTGGTAAATCATAAAGCGCGGTTCAACTGCGCGTGAGCTCTCCGCTGAGGTGAGAGCGTAAAGGAATCGTGAACTGCTTCACGATTCTAGCTCGGAACCAAGCTGATGTGCACTTGTGCGCCAGCGCCGGCAGCGTTAGCATAGCATTTGGGACTTTGTTCCGGGAGCATTTATCGCGTTAAATATGATAAAATTGAAGCGCGGTTCAACTGCGCGTGAGCCCTCTGCTGAAGAGAACTTAGCGTTAGCGTAGCATTTGGGACTTTGTTCCAAATGCGTTAACCAAATGATATCCTTACAAAATATTTGACATATTTTCGCTACAATACACTTCATGAAATCCCTGACATACATATTTTTAACCATCGCCACCGTCCTTGTTTTTGGATATTTCCTCCTCTTTACGGCAAACGGAAACCGGATGCTGCTGCCGTTTGTCAACGGCTATGTGGTGCAGCATGCGCCCTCTCATCTGCATCCGAAAGTGACGGCGTTCAGGGCGACTCCATCGGCATTTTCTGCAAAAGTGACTATCAACGAGAGACTCCATCTTGATTTTCACGGTCCGGTATCATGGCTGAAAAAGCGGTTCGATCTGCGCTACAGGTTATATGGTCAGGGGGTACGGATCGGCGGGCATTTGCTACCGGGTACGGTTGATCTGGCGGGAAAGATGCACGGCGATGTGCGGCGTTTCAGTGTGGACGGTAACGGTACGGGGCTGGATGCGCAGCTGGGGTATCGGTTC
>QNZT01000083.1 GCA_003978455.1 Sulfurospirillum sp. | reverse complement strand
TGAAGAAAATCGTGGCGAGCAGCGCGAGGTAGATTTTCGGTTCCAAAACGGTACGTTTTGCAATCAAATAGAGACAGCCGATCTACTCAGGACGTCCGAACCGCCGATGGTGTCTCTGTCACTTCGCTTGTGCAAGGTTGAAACCTTGCCTCCGGTTATTGCTATTCATGAAAAACCGCAGGTTTAGAAAGCAAACTGCTTTGCTTTCGTGCCGCAGTGCGGGTTGCGCAGTTATGTGAGTCCCAAATCTTAGGATTTGGTGACGAACATCAAGCAACCTGTTGACCTTGAAGAAAATCGTGGCGAGCTCCAAAACGGTACGTTTTGCAATCAAATAGAGACAGCCGATCTACTCAGGACGTCCGAACCGCCGATGGTGTCTCTGTCACTTCGCTTGTGCAAGGTTGAAACCTTGCCTCCGGTTGTTCATGAAGGTGTTGTGCTAAAGATCTCCGTTCAGGTAGAGGTAGATAGTATCCGAATCACGGAACATAAGACAAAAACGTCCTTTTTTCGCATCGTCGAGGTTGTACTTTTCGCGCATGTAGATATAGGGTGACTTTTTGATGACATCGACCATTTCTGCATCAACTTCTGTCAGCATCTTCGGTAACTTTTCGGCGCTGATTTTCTGCATATGGCACTTCTGTGTCAGTTTCGCGATCAGGGCTTTTTCATCTGCTGTATCCACTTTTATGCGAAAGAGGTGCGGTGAGTGCTCCGCTTTGTAACGGCGCAGTCCGAGGTCTTTGATGCGTGCGGGAACCGGGTCGCTGACGTAGCGTTCGAAAGTCGGTGCGGGTCTGCCGAGATAGTATGTCCACCCCTCCAGAAAGATGAGGATCGCCATCAGCAGTGCCAGAAAGTACTGGGGGAGGTATTTGATCTTAAACATAGAGTTTTCCTTTCTCTTTGGCGATACTTTTAAAACGGCTCATCTCTTCCACAGAAGAAAATGCCGATGCGGGGATGTAGAACTCTCTGCCCTGCTGGTAGAACATCACTCCGCCCTCCAGTGGTACGAGACCGTCGATCTCATCCCAGGAGAGTACTTTGTCTCCCTGACGGATACCCTCCCGGTCTATGGTCATCATGATAACCTGATCTCTCAGGGGAGCGTTTTGAAAACTTTTGAGTGCCCGTTTTTTAAGCAGCCACTTTTTCACCACATACCAGTAGAGGAGCAGCAGCGTCGAAAAGAGCAGCAACGCGACCGAACCTTTTTTCAGCGCGGCGACCACGCCAAACTGCGCCATCGCGATGAAGAGCCACCCTATGTAACGTCGGGCAGAGTTTTTGTAGTGGTAGGTGTACGCCTCTTCAAATGACTTTTCAAAATTTTCTCTGTCCCATTTCCATGAGACTTGCACCTGTTTAGATGTGGTCATCTGACGCTTCTATGTAGAGACTCTCTTTTTTCAGACACCCCTCTTTTTCCAGATCTCTGATGAGTTGAAGTGTCTCTTCATACCTCTTTTCGTATATCGCGTTGTTTCGGGCATACTTTTTACGCTCTTTTTGGGCATAGATCCATGCGGCGAGGATCGAGAGGGCGAAAAAACCGTAGATGTACCACTGGTACGCTTTGAGATCCATCAGGACGATAAAATACTGCACCGAAAAGAGGACGAAAAACTCGACTGAAAAGATCAGTACCAGCGTGGAGCTCTGTTCAAAATCGAGGGTATATTTTTCTATCTCCCGCAGCAGGGAGAGGTTTTCGTTGATCTTCTTCGCTTTTTGTCTGCAATGGTCGGGCAGGTTGTCGATGTCGATATCTCTGAGATGGATATTGCTGAGATTGTACTCGACTGTCGTTTGCATATAGTCACGCAGTATGGAGGGGTTCTCTTTCAGGGCATGGGCAACCTCTTCTGCGTCCGGGTACTCTTTGCCTGTGTATTTTTGCACATCCTGAAGTACCAGATTGTACAACCCGACGTGCTGGATTTCGTCTATCACTCTTTGCATATTTAACAAATGACACACCTTTTAGATATAAAATAGTAGCAGTAAGTTTATCCCGATGCAGCGTACTGCATCCGAATAAACCTGATACAGGGTCAAAGACCCCGCATCGGCTATTTTTTGGCGGAAACCACTACAGCAGGCTGTGGATCGATACCGTAAGTCGCTGTATCATCCTCAGCAGGCAGGAAGATACCGATGAGTCCTTTGATACCGACAGACATCACGATATTGATCATGAAAAGTACCCAGGCTGTTACCATCATGATCGCACAGATTGCTGCAAGGATCATGAAAGTCTGATACTCGCCATCCATATAGAAGTGTCGTCTGAGCATACCCTCAAGACCGGCCATACCCATAAATGCACCCATACCGATACCGCCGATCAGATGCAGCCAGTAGTGTGCGTTTGCAAGCTTCATGGAGAAGAGCTTTGTATTGTTCGTAACCATCGGCCAGAGCACATAGACGGCACTGTAGAGTGTCATATAGAGTCCTACCAGCAGTGCTACGTGTACGTGTGCACCGATGATCCACTGTGTGTTGTGCAGGATTCTGTTCATACCCATATCCGCCTGAATGATCGCCGCAGGTACTGCCAGTCCGAAACCGACCAGACCGGCGAGGAGGTATTTGAGTTCCATCGTCATTTTGAGCGGTCTCGCTTTCCAGAGCGTCGTCAGTGTGATAAAGAGTGCCAGTCCCTGAGTGAGCAGCTCAAATGCAGTCACCATCTCACCGGAGATCAGTTTCATCATCTCAGGCTGTCCCTGATCACCCAGAAGGTGGTGTGACCATACCATCCATGAAACGACAAGTTCCAGCAAAAGTGCAGCACGGGCGACATTTTCCATAAAGAGTTTCTGTCCGGTGATGATCGTTGCCAGAAGATACCATGTACCGGCGACGTAGATCAGTACCAGACCGTCCGCAACGAGGTCAAGCCCCCACCAGAAAAAGTTTTTGTAGAGCAGTGCGTCGATCGCATGGACATCCCATGTCGCTCCGGAGGCATCTGCCAGCAGATAAGCCAGTACAAGGAGACCCGCACCCAGGATAACCAGCGCATCCAGAAAGGTATCAACCGTACCGCGAAATATCGCAACAACAGGGAGTGATAGTGCCGGCTCTTTGGAGTACGGCGGTTTGCCCATCAGTTTGTAGAGAAGGTTCATCATACCATCGATACCGAAACCGGAGATCAGCAGCTCTTTGGTTGTTTTGTTGGCATGTACACCCACCCGTGCAAAGATCGTCGCGTAGATGTTGTAGATAAATGCCAGTGTACCGATCATGATCAGTGCGATACCGACGATGAAGACGATACCCCCGACCGTACTGAACTGATTGACATCCGCCGGAAGCGGCCAGTAAAGGGTATAGAGTGGTGCATAGTGCCAGATAAAAGCAGCAATCCATGCCATAGCCGTACCAATCGTAATCAGCATCCAGACGAGATTGGCGATGCCTACACTGTAAAGCGGTTTTTTTGTCAGATACGGGATCAAAAACATAAACGCCGCAAACACCAGCTGATAAGTAGATCCGAAAATACCGACGATAGGATGCACCGTCATGATGGAGAAGAAGTGCTCAGGCGATCCCTCGATCGGAGGGATATTCGGATTGACCAGTGCCACACGCATCAGCGTACCTTCTATCGATGCAAGACCGTAAAAGAGAAAAGACATCACTACTGCACGCAGTGTCACCTTTTGCAGTGCCGTCAAAGATTTTGGATCAAAATTTGTCCCTGTCATAATACTCATGATTTACCTCCTTTATCATCACATCCGGTTACGATAACCGCTTTTTTAACCTTCATGTTATTGCCTTCAGGTCCGGAGTATTCGGTTGACATGATATCGAACTCTCCACACTCGTTAAATGTCCATAAGAGATCATTTCTGCTTCCGGGATTGACCTGCATTTGTGAAATCATAGTACCGTCCTGGCGGAAAAGTCCAAATCCGTAAACAAGATCGTGGCTTTTGACATTGAAATAGACTTTATCGCCATAGTGGATATTCATCTTCTCTTGCGGAAGTTTGAACTTATGATCCGCCACTTCGATATCAAATGTCTTGTCCGGCTTGATCTCATGTCTCATGATATCCTCGGATACCCACGGAATAGTGTTGTAGGTAAATATATGGTGTCCTACACCACCCGCTACCAGAAATGCGATATAACCGTAAAACGGTATTCTCACGATCGGCTTCGCCTTCTCCGGTCTTGTCAGATTGTAGCCGAACCACGCCACAACCGATATGATAATAATTGCATAAATCGTATATGCAACGTTATGAAATCTCAGCAGTTCTACTGACGTATCGAAACTCATATTGCCTCCTAATGTATAAAATTACCATAATTATATACTATTAAATATACAATTTAAAGCAGTTGATACGGATCAATAATATGGTCTTTTTTATACTTGGTTGTGATTAAATTTTAGGCAGTATCTGCTTGCGATGGTTATCATTTAGGCAATTTACCTATAACTCTCCTCCGGGAGGAGGAGTAGGATGAACGCTTTAGAGCATTAAAATTTATGTTTAAGGTCACCGTTGTAGACGATCTCTGTTACATCGATATCCTCATCGTTGAGCATAGCGGGTACCGGATCCGCCGCATTGAGCTTTTTGATCTCTTCATCCAGCTCTTCCTGATAGCTCATCATCATATCCGCAGCGATGATATGGGGGTTTTGCTGAATCTTTGTCAGTTTCGCTATCTCTTCTGAAACACCTTCACCTTCGATCGTAACGATAATCTTCCCAATGGAAGGATCACCGAAATGGTAGTCGCATAGATCGCTCTTTTCGCACCACTCTTTGACTTCATCGAAATGCTCTTTCGTACACTGAATCACTATACTTGAAATATTCATCTTCTCTTCCTTTTTTGTCTTAGTTTAGTTTAATTTCCACATGAGAACTGTACTGTCATCACTTGCTGAAAACAGGGTTGTTTCATCTTTAAAGACGATCGCATTAAGCGTGCTCTTTTGTCCATGCAGTGTTGCGATCTTCTCTTTGGTCGCTACTTTATAGACAGATATATTGTTTTGCTCATCCATAGAAAAGGCGACGTTGTCCGCATCGGGGCTGAGTGCAGTTGCATAGATGAGAAAACTCCCCTGTATAAAGTCACCTTTGCCGGTTTTGAGATTGTAGATCGATCCGCGCCGATCCTGTCCGGCACCGACGACGATATCCTTTTTGATATCGACTTTGTAGACATTGTCTTTGTTGATACCTTCAAGATTTTTGATCAGCTTTCCATTTTTGACATCGATCACTGAGATCACCCCGCTTTCGCAACCGAAAGCGGCTTTGGTATGATCCTCGTTGAGCGCAAAATCGGAAAATTTTGAAGGAGTGAGCTGTTCTCTGTAGAGCTCTTTTTTGCTGCTGATTTCGTATAGTGCCGCTTCGTTGCTGAGATAACTTAGCATGATATGATCTTTATCCACAAAACGCGCTTTGATCAGCGGCTTTTTGTCTTTGGGGGAAATCAACTGAGTTGTCTGATTGTTTTCATGAAGCCATAGGTTGGAGTACCCTCCCTCACCGCTATCGCTGAGCAAAAGATATCTGCCTTCGCAATAGTCGGCACTGAATACCGCCGCAGGTACTGTCTCACCTGTAAAATCTTTGATATCGGGTATCTTCACCTCTTTGACAAACTTTTTGGATATATAGTCATACACCTGAAGGCGCCCCGTATCGGTGCCGATCACCAGATGGTTCTTGTGAAGTGTCAAATCTTTAGCTGTACCGTTTACCTCGATCTGAAGTACCGGCGAGAGTATATTTTGCGCAAAAAGTGCTATGCTTGCCCAAAAGAGCACAACGGCGATTTTCAGCAAACCAGTTCCCTGTCGATCAGTGAAACGATCTCATGTGCGATCGCCTCTTCGTCCATATCAGACTGCAAACCGTACATATCGATCTCCGGAGCAAAGAAGTTCCCAAACTTCTCATGTGCACCAAGCATCTGGATCAGGCGCTGCATATTTTTTTCACCCACTGCTTCCTGTACACGGGGTGTCACATAGACCAGAAAGTTGTATTCATCAGGCTCAAAAACATCTAACTCTTCAGAGTCGATATCATCATAATTTTCATCGACGACGACCAGATCCCGTATCTCATAGACCGGATCGGTGATTTTTGCCATCAATTTCGGATAAGTTGTTTCCAGTCCCATTATATCTCCTCACGTTTTGGTAAAACTATGCCAGTATATGTGATAGCTTTTGTCGGACAGCGTCCGAAACAGTAGCCGCATCCGGTACATCGATCCATATCGATCACCGGATTGAACATACCGTTGAAAAGTATCGCATCATCGATACAAGGCTCTTTGCATGCGAAACAGATGACGCCGTTATGTGCCACACATGCGTCGGGTGTGATGATAAAACGTGCATTGATCGTTTCTGCGGTATGGCTGTTTTCCAGACTGAGTACATCCGGTGCGCAGGCATCGGCACACGCTTCACAGAAGGTACACCCTTTTTTGGAAAAGTTGAGCAGAGGTGTTCCGTCGGCACCTATAACGATGATCTGCTCTTCACACGCACTAGCGCACTTTTTCTCTTCGCACGTTGTACATAGTGTTACAAAAGCGGCTTCATCTCTGCCGTACGGAGGACGTACGATCTCTTCATGACGTTCCTGTGTGACATGCTCCAGCGGCTTTCTGAAAGCCGTCAGAAAATCACGTCGGCTCGCCACTACTCGACACCCTCGTTGATCACGTCAATCAAATCTGATTTATGTTTATCAGATTCGCTCGTATAATCAGGTGTAAATGTGTTTTTGACAGCAGGTTTGATATTTGCCTGCGGTACGTGACACTGAGTACAGTTGTATCGACCCTGGTAAAGGTGATTGAGCTTTTTGTATTTCGC
>QNZT01000097.1 GCA_003978455.1 Sulfurospirillum sp. | reverse complement strand
CTGAAGCTCAGAAACAGGCTGAAGCTCAGAAACAGGCTGAAGCTCAGAGACAAGCAGAAGCACAGAGACAGGCTGAAGCTCAGAGACAGGCTGAAGCACAGAGACAGGCTGAAGCTCAGAAACAAGCAGAAGCACAGAAACAGGCAGAAGCTCAGAGACAAGCTGAAGCAGCTCAGAGACAGGCTAAAGCACAAACAGGGTCAAGAATGCAACAAGAGGCTGAGTTAGAAAGTGCACAACAGGCGCTTGACAATTTCCTCAGACACAAACGTGTTGAGTTTCTCTATGCAAAAGATATACTCACACCAAAAAGCCATAAAATCATCAATCAAATTGTGGCAATACTCAAAAAATACCCGGATGTGCATGTTGAAATAGGAGGTCATACGGACTCAGATGGCGCAGCCTCACGCAATATGAACTTGAGCCAGAGACGTGCAGATGCTGTCAAAAGATACCTCATTAAAAGAGGTATAGCAGCAGATAGACTTGTGGCACATGGTTACGGTGAAAGCAAACCACTCGTAAACAATGATACACAGGCGCACAAACAGATCAACCGTAGAGTTGAATTCAAAGTTATAAAATAAAAGGAGAAGAGGATGGATAATTTACTGCAACTTGCAATGGACATGATACTATGCTTGCTGATTGCCGGCATTCTGGGAGGAATCATCGGATACCTCCTGGGTAAAATGAAAAAATGCGATGATTATAGAGGAAGAGGAGTGACAACACAACTCAATAGCTATGAAGATGAATCGGCAGTTCCTAAAATAGTCGGAACAACAACAGCATCTGCGGCAGCTGCTTCTGCTACAACAACTCTGACACCACGAGAGAGAGAGGGTCTTTCACTTTCAGGAGATGAAGATCCTGCCGACATAGCAAAGATGCAGGCATTTCACAAGTCATTTGACACAATAGAAGGAGAGAGACCTCCTGTTCTTAGTGCTCCAAGAAACGGTTTTGCAGATGATCTCAAAGAGATCAGCGGTATCGGTCTGAAGATCGAAGAAGCGCTCAATGAGCTTGGTATTTACCATTTTAGCCAAATTGCGGAATGGACACCTGAAAATGTCCAATGGATCGACAACTATCTTGTCTTTAAGGGGCGTGTCAATCGTGAAAACTGGATCGGTCAGGCAAAGTTACTTGCTGCCGGTCAGGCAACCCACTTTAGCAAAAAAGTACAACGAGGTGAAAAAAAATACTAATACCTCACCTCATCTAAAATCATACGGAACTTCTCCGTATGATTTGTTACTTCGCTTTACCCTATTTTGCTATAATACCTTCCAAAAATCCGAAAGGACTTCATGATTTGTATATTTGACTGCGAAACTATTCCGGATACGGAACTCATACGCAAACAGTTCCATCTCGAAGGTGATGATCTAAGCATCACCAATCAGGCTTTTTCCCTCCAGGAGGAGCAGACCGGCAGCTCTTTTCTCCCGGTTCCCTTTCATCAAGTTGTAGCGATTTCGGCAGTCATCAGCGACGATTTCGGTTCGTTTGAGAAAGTCAGCTCCATCGGCGGAAAAACGGAGCAGGAGATGCTGACCAATTTTCTCCAGTTCATCGACAGACACAACCCCAAACTGGTGAGTTTCAACGGCAGAAATTTTGACATCCCCATGCTCATGATACGGGCGATGAAATACAACCTCTCATGCCACGCTTTTTACGACAAAGAGAACAAAGAGCTCAACAAGAGCAAATGGGACAACTACCGCTACCGTTTCAGCGACCGTTTTCATGTCGACCTGATGGATCATATCAGCGAGTTCGGTGCGGTGCGCGGTCTGAAACTCGATCTGCTCTGCAATATGGCGGGTATTCCAGGGAAGTTCGATGTCAGCGGTGATCAGGTGCATACACTCTATTATGAAGGGAAAATGGAGGAGATCAAGGAGTATTGCGAAAGCGACGTACTCAACACCTACTGGCTCTACCTCAAATACGAACTGCTCAAAGGCAATATCATTCTCGAAGATTACCTCAGGTATCTGCACACGATGCAAAGCAGACTGCCGCAGGGGAAATCCTACACTGCTGTATTTCATGAAGGTATCAAAACGGAGATAGGAAAATATGACAGCGATCATTGATTACAATATGGGAAATCTTGCCAGTGTGCGCAACGCTTTCGATAAAATAGGTGCAAAAGCAGAGATAGTACAGGATCCGGAAAAGATAGCGTCGTTTGACAAGATCATCCTTCCCGGTGTCGGGGCTTTCGGAGACGCGATGGAGCACCTGCAAAAGACGGGCATGGATGAAGCAATCATAACGTTTGCAAAGAGCGGGAAACCGCTGCTGGGCATCTGCCTGGGCATGCAGCTCCTGCTGGAGAGTTCGGAAGAGTTCGGGTTTCATGAAGGGCTGGGACTGATCCCCGGCAAAGTGGTCAGGTTCGATACAGAGAGATTTCCCAAACCGCTTAAAGTACCGCATATGGGATGGAACGAGCTCTTTGTCAAAGAGAAAACAGCACTTCTGGAAAACCTCCCCGAAGCGTTTTACCTCTACTTCGTGCACAGTTACCACGCCGCCTGCGACGACCGGTATGTGATGGGAGAGACACTCTACGGCTACACATTTCCAAGTGCTATATATAATGGAAACATTTTCGGCTTTCAGCCCCACCCAGAGAAGTCACACAAAAACGGACTTCAAATACTCAAAAATTTCAGGGATATGTGATATGGATATTTTACCGGCGATAGACCTCAAAGACGGACAGGCAGTACGCCTTACCAAAGGCTTGATGGATAGTGCGAAAATCTACAGCAGTGAACCGTGGCAACTCGCCAAACGGTTTGAAGAGATGGGCAGCAAGTGGCTTCACCTCGTCGATCTCAACGGCGCTTTTGCGGGAGAACCGAAAAATATCGAACAGATTAAAAAAATCCGTCAAATGTGCGATATAGAGATAGAGCTTGGCGGCGGTATCCGTGACGAAGAGACCATCAAGCGCTATCTGGAGATCGGAATCGATCGCATCATACTGGGTTCAGTCGCATTGAAAAATGCCGATTTTGTCAAAGAAGTAGCACAGAAGTACCGCATCGCAGTCGGTATCGATGCTATCGACGGTTACGTAGCAGTCGAAGGCTGGGCGGAAAAATCAACTATGAAAGCGACTGATCTGGCAAAAGAGTTTGCACAGGCAGGTGTCGAAGCGATCATCTGTACCGATGTGGGCAAAGACGGCACACTCAGCGGTGTCAATGTCGATTTTACCCTCGATATAGCCGATGCAAGTGGTCTGGATACCATCGCCAGCGGCGGTGTCAGAGATTTAGGTGATATCCGAGCCCTCAAAGAGACAGGCAGGATATCGGGTGTAATAGTAGGTAAAGCTTTCTATGAAGGTACCCTCGATCTGGAGGAGGCTTTCAGGATAGCACAATAACAAGCGTTTAAAGGAAAAAAATGAAGTTTTTGGTAGTAGATGACAGTTCAACAATGAGAAGAATCATTAAAAATACACTTGCAAGACTGGGGCACAAAGAGATCCTCGAAGCAGAAGACGGTGCAAAAGCATGGGAAGTGATGGAGAAAAACGATGATATCGATATCCTCGTGACCGACTGGAATATGCCGGAGATGAACGGACTCGAACTGGTTCAGAAAGTACGCGCTGAAGACAAATATTCTGAAATGCCGATTATCATGGTAACAACAGAAGGCGGAAAATCGGAAGTAATCACTGCACTTAAAGCAGGTGTAAACAATTATATAGTAAAACCGTTTACACCTCAGGTTTTACAGGAAAAACTCGAGGCAGTTTTATAAAATGCGAAAAAGAGAATGAACGAATACTATTATCAACTTACTGTTACCCCCGAAGCCCATCTGGATATATTCAGCGACACGCTGCTGGAGATCATGCAAAACGCCATCGAAGAGAGAGACAGATCCCTCATAGTCAGGGACAGCGAACCTCTCGAAGATGTCGCCTGGGCGATGGAAACCCTGGGTAAAAAACTCGGTGTCAGCGTACACACAGAACATACCCGCGAAAAAAACGAAGACTGGATCAACAAATACAAATCTTCCATCAAACCCATCTCAGTCGGCAACTTCTACGTCAGACCGCAGTGGGAAAACCCGAAAGAGAACACTATCGATATCATCATCAACCCTGCGCTCGCGTTCGGCTCGGGACATCATGAAACCACCTACTCCTGTTTACAGACGATTAACGATTATGTTCATGAAAATGATACACTGCTGGATGTCGGTTGCGGAAGCGGGATACTCTCCATCGCGGCTGCCAAACTCGGAGCGGTTGTCGATATCTGCGATACGGACGAAGTCGCGATACACAGTGCACAGGATAATTTTACCCTGAACAATATCGATTTTCATGAAGCATGGACAGGCTCTGCACACAATACGCAAAAAGAGTACGATATCGTCGTCGCAAATATCATCGCAGATGTACTGATGATGATTCACAAAGATTTAAAAAAATCAGTCAAGGTTGGCGGAATTTTAATTCTATCAGGTATAATTGACAAATATATTGATAAAGTCAAGGAAAAATTTCAAGACTTTGAACTTGTAGAAAATATACAAAACAAAGAGTGGCACACACTCGTACTCAAAAGGATCTAGATGTCTCAAGACAATAAAAATGACAAAAAAAACGATAACTTTTTCAACCAGAATCCTCTGGTTATTTTTGCCATTTTCTCTGTTCTGATCATACTGCTTTTCAAAACGATGGTCGAACCAGGCAACGGCATGGGAGAAAACAGTGCAAAGACAGGCGGTTTTACCCAGGCTACCACCAGAAATATCAACTACTACGAACTCAAGCAGCTCATCAAAGAGGGCAAGATCAATTATGTTGCCATCGGGCAGACGATGATCAAGGCTGTTGCCGACAACAACGGCGGAACCCGTACGATCTACTACGTCAAAAAAGTGGGTGAAGACAACACACTCATCCCCCTTCTGGACAAAAAGAAGATCCCTTACGGCGGATACAACGAAACCAACTGGCTCACAGAGATACTCTTTTCATGGGTGATTCCGATCTTCATCTTTTTCGGTATCTGGATGCTGCTTACCAGCCGTATGCAAAAGAACATGGGCGGCGGTATCCTCGGCATGGGCAGCAGCAAAAAACTGGTCAACTCCGAAAAACCGAAAGTGAAGTTCGACGATGTCGCCGGTGTCGAAGAGGCGAAAGAGGAAGTCAAGGAGATCGTCGATTTTCTCAAGTATCCCGAGCGTTACATGAACCTCGGTGCACAGATCCCCAAAGGTGTTCTGTTAGTAGGTCCTCCGGGTACCGGTAAAACACTTCTGGCAAAAGCGGTAGCCGGTGAAGCGGATGTACCTTTCTTCTCCGTTTCCGGTTCCAGCTTTATCGAGATGTTTGTCGGTGTCGGTGCCAGCCGTGTCAGAGACCTCTTTGACAATGCCAAAAAAGAGGCACCTGCTATCATCTTTATCGATGAGATCGACGCTATCGGTAAAAGCCGTGCCGCCAGCGGTATGATGGGCGGTAACGACGAACGTGAACAGACACTCAACCAGCTACTGGCAGAGATGGACGGCTTCAGTTCCGACCAGTCACCGGTTATCGTACTGGCGGCGACCAACCGACCCGAAGTACTCGACGCAGCGCTACTGAGACCGGGACGTTTCGACAGACAGGTACTGGTCGATAAGCCTGACTTCAAAGGGCGTGTACAGATCCTGAAAGTACATATCGAAAAGATCAAAATCGCCGACGATGTCGACCTCGAAGAGATTGCACGTTTGACTGCCGGACTTGCAGGTGCCGACCTTGCCAATATCATCAACGAAGCGGCACTCCTTGCGGGAAGAAAAAACAAAACCCACGTCGAACAGAAAGATTTCTTTGAAGCGGTGGAGCGTGCTATCGCAGGTTTGGAGAAAAAATCCAGACGTATCAACCCCAAAGAGAAGCGTATCGTCGCCTATCATGAAAGTGGTCACGCACTCATCGCCGAGACGACCAAAGGGGCGAAAAAAGTCTCCAAAGTCTCCATCGTGCCAAGAGGTCTTGCTGCACTGGGATACACACTCAACACACCCGAAGAGAACAAATATCTCATGCAAAAACATGAACTGATCGCCGAAGTCGATGTACTGCTGGGCGGACGTGCGGCAGAGGAAGTCTTTATAGGCGAGATCTCCACCGGAGCGGGCAACGATCTGGAACGTGCTACAGATATCGTCAAAGCGATGGTCGGTATATACGGCATGAGTGACGTAGCCGGTCTGATGGTACTTGAAAAACAGCGAAACACCTTTTTGCAGGGGGGAAGTGTCAAGGAGTACAGCTCCAAAACTGCCGAAAAAGTGGATGAGTTTGTCAAAAATTTCCTCGATGAGCGTTACAAACACGTTGTCGAAACACTCAGAGAGTACAAAGGTGCCATAGAAGAGATGGTGAAAAAACTGTTCGAAACCGAAACAATCGAAGGCAAAACCGTTGTCAAAATCATCAAAGCGTATGAGAAAGAGCACGGTATGCCGACCAGACTCACCAATCATGAAGAGCCGAACGAGGATATCAACGAAGCGATCAGCAAGGAAGAGAAGAGAGAAAAAAGTGCTGAAGAAGAGCAGCCAAAAACAGCGGAAAACAAAAACGATAAAAAATCTTCCGATAAAAACGAACCCGAAGAGAA
>QNZT01000021.1 GCA_003978455.1 Sulfurospirillum sp. | reverse complement strand
CGATCTGTGTCATGAGGTCGTTTTTCTGCATCTTCAGTGCCAGCAGTTCACTCTGATAGCGCTCTTTGGTAAAGAGGCTTTGCCCTTTGAGGTTTTTGATACGATTGTACTGACGCTGCTTGATACGGATCTGATCGTTTAACAGTGCCCGCTTCGCCTCTGCGTTGGCAAGCTCTTGCGATTCGAGTGCATGGTCGATCACCAGTACCGTTTTATCCAGCATCTTCAGCTCATCGTTCTGGTCGAGTTTGACGATCAACCCGCCGTACTGCGCAGAGAGTGTCACGCGCTCCAGCGGTTCGATCCTGGCTTTGTAGCTTCCTGCCAGTAGCGGCAGCGTAAAAAAGAGCAGTAAAAGAGATTTCATGAATCACTCCTTGATGGTTTGATTTTATTGACAACGGCATAGAGTGCCGGCAGATAGACGAGGTTGAGCACCGTTCCCCACAGCAGACCGAATCCCAGCGAAATGGCGATAGGCTGCAGGATCACTGCCTGTCCTGTCGCATAGAAGATGAGCGTAAACAAGCCCAGAAAAGTCGTGATCGACGTGATGAGAATAGGGCGCAGACGCAGTTTCGCACGCTCGTAGAAAGTCTCCGCTTCTGTGGTACCGTGCAGAAAATCGAGCATGATAATCCCGTCGTTGATAACCACCCCCGCAAGCCCCAGCAGACCGATGACAGAGGGCATCGAGAGATTGATACCCAGCAGTTTGTGCCCCAGCAGCGCACCCAGCATCGAAAAGGGGATGACGGACATCACCATCAGGACATAGCGCATCTTAGGGAAGATAAAGAGCAGGGTGATCATGATCAGGAAGAGGGCGATCACCACGGCGCGTTTCATGTCGTTTTTGAGTTGCTGGTTTTTCTCGTTTTCGCCCAGCAGATCGACGGTAACCCCCTCTTTTCGGATTTCACGGATCAGCGGCTGAATCTTCTGAAGCACTTCGGGCGCGGTAATTCTCTTTTTATCGAGGTTGGCAAAGACGGTTTTGACCACTTTACCGTCACGCTTTTCGATCTTTTCGAAATCCCGTTTTTTGGTGATCGTCACCACATCCATCAGCCGTACCTGTCTGTTCTGCGGAGTGCTTAACTCGAAACGGTAAAGCGTCTGTACATCATCTTTTGCCAGCGCCCTGGTTTTGATCTCCATCACCCCCGTCTCGCTGAATGTCATCGCCTTGCGATTGTCAAGGAAGTAACCCGCAAGCGCGCGGGCGATCGCCGCTTCGGTCAAGCCCAGATGCTCTCCGTAGTCGTTGATATGCAGTTTATACTCCATCTTCCCTTCCTGCACATTGTCGCTGACATCTTTCACACCGTCCACGCTGCTGAGATTTTGCTCCAGCAGTGCGATCGCTTTCATGATCTTTGCGGTATCCCTGCCGCTGAGATTGACCTGGATATCACTTTTGATGAGCCCCGGCTTGTCCTCCTTGACACCCAGCTCCTGCAAACCGTAACGCGCCTTGAGCGGTGCGATCGCTTTGCGCAGTTTTTTGGCAAGATCGTAGGTATGCTCTTCACGGATAAAATTCGGATTGTGAAAGTCAAACGAAAAGTTGAGGATCGGGTTGATGTAGGCGTTGATAAAACTCTGCGGTTTCATGTCATAGAGTTCGAGGGTGATGTAGAGCATATTGTCACCCTTTTCATTCTCCCCCGCCAGAGAACGCCGCGATCCGATCACCGTGGAAGTCGCTTTGAGCGCATACTCCGATTTGTGCTTCATGATATAGCGCTCGATCTCCTGCGCGATCTTCTGTGTCTCTTCGATCCGCGTATCGGTCGGCGCTTTTGCGGTGACATAGAGGTAGTTTCCGTCAAAACTCGGGAAGAAGGTAAAGTGCATCGTTTTGAGTATCATCACCGTAAATAGCGGTATCAGCACCAGAAACGTGACCAGAAAGATATATTTGTAGCGTATCATCGTATGCAGCAGCGCTTCATAGGCGTTTTGCAGCGGCTCCCAGTTTATGAAGTTTTTCTGCTTTTTCAGAAACTCCAGTGCGTGCAGCGGCAGGAAGAAAAAACTCTCCAGCAAAGAGCCGATCAGGATCATCACCACCGCGATGGGGATGAGGATGATAAAGTTTTTGATCTCCCCGGTCATCATGAAGAGCGGCAAAAAGGCGGCGATCGTCGTCACCGTCGCCAGAGAGACCGGCAGGATCATCTCCCGGACACCCTGCAACACCGCCTCTTTTTTGGGTACACCCAGATTGATATAGCGCTGGATATTCTCCGCCACGACAATCGCATCATCGACGACGATACCGATGACGATCAAACCGCCCAGCAGGGAGATGATATTGATCGAGTAACCGGTGTAGTAGATGAAAATCAGACCGATCGCAAAAGAGATCGGAATCCCCATCGTCACGATCGCAGCGATACGGAAGTTGATCAGCAGTGCCATCGACAAAAAGACCAGCACCAGCCCGAACATCAGGTTGGAGACGACGATATTGAGACGATCCTCCACCGGTTTGGAGGTGTCCTGATAGAAGTTGAAGTAGATATCGGGATAGACTTTTTGCAGTTTTGTTTCGACAAATCTCCGCAACTCTTCGGAGAGTTCGATCGCATTTCCCTCAGCCCCCTTGGAGATCACCAGCGTGACATTGGGGCGTCCGTTGAAGGTGGAGAGTGTTTTGGTCTGAGGATAGGTGATCTGCACATCGGCGATATCCCCCAGCCGCACCTCTTTCCCCCCGATACGGATCAGCGTCGATTCCCACGCCTCTTTGGAAGCTTTCCCCTGTGCTGTCGAGAGGAAGATATAGTTTCCGCTCTGCTCGATATCTCCGACCGGATAGATATAGGAGAGTGAACCGATCGTCTGTGCCACCAGTGACGGATCGAGTCCGTACGCTTTGATCGCCTGTGTGTCGAGTCGTACGGAGACCTCTTTGTCGGCATCACCGTATATCTTCACTTCACTGATGTAGGGATTTCTGGCGATCTGTGACTTGATCTCCTTTGCCGCTTCGATCAACGCCCCTTTGGAGAGTTTGTCCGATGAGAGCGAAAGGGAGATCAGCGGTCGGTTATGTACCATCAGCTGTGCCACAGGTTCGATCATATCGGGCGGAAAGTACTGCCGCGATCTGGCGATGGCATCTTTGGCTTTGTTGAGGGCATCGATCTTGTCCGCACCGCTTGTCAGGGAGAGGACGATCGTAAAGGTTCCCGGACGGATCACCGTCTCGATACGGTCGATCCCGTTGATGCTTCCCAGATCATCTTCGATATCTGAAACGACCATCTTGTCGAGTGTCTCCGCACTCGTACCGGCATAGCCTCCGGTGATCATGATCTTGTCGAGTGCTATCTCGGGAAAGAGTTCTTTGGGAATCTTTTCATAAGCATAGTAGCCCATAAAAAGTACAAACAGCAGCAGCATATAGTTCAGCCGCTTATTTTCAATAAAATATTCGATCAGACGCATCATATACCCGGTTCCCCTTTGTAAAAACTCTATTTTACGCTAATTTACCATAAGGGCTGATCTAAAATCTTAACAGTAAGAATTTTTTGTATTTTCCAGTAGATTTATATAAACTCTTAGATATACTTTTATTTAAAAAAGTAGTTACAGGAGCCTTTATGGAACGAAAGATCGGAAATTTCAAGAGCAGCATCGCGTCACTGACACTCAGCGACCGTGTGCTCAGGGAAAATACCCTCATACTCGGAGAGACCAATTCCGGAAAAACCCACCTCGCCAACAAAATCAGGGAGTTTGTCATCAGCAGCGGTGTACCGACTATCTATTTTGATTTTTCCGATCCCGATCTTGACAAAATAGAAGACAGATTCAAGCGATCCACACACTTTCACTATATGCGTTTTGACGAGAGTGACGCTTTTGAAGAGGCACTCGACAGGGCAATCGCCGAAAAAAAAGATATCTATATGGCAGTCAACCCGGAGTATTTCTCCTGCAAAAAAGATATCAAAAGCAAACTCTCCAAAGTGATCCAGAAAAAGGAACTGCTGGAGCACTACTACTACTTCATGCAAGTGATCGTTCAGCCGGAGGGATTTTTCACCAAATTTGAAGATTTTGTCTTCTATATCTTCGATATGATCAACATGAAGAAGTTCGGTCTCACTTTCGTCAGCCAGCCTAACGAGATCTTTGAAAACACCCGCATCAAACTGCTCTTTTCATTTCTCTATGTCGGACGATGCTCCAACGCATACTACTACAACACCGTCATCCTGCGCAGTCTGCCGACCCACCACTTTGTCCATCAGGTACGACTCGATCACAAAAGCCTGCTCTTCAATCCGATCAAAACAGATATCGTCTGCATCGATACCGCAGAGGAGTAGCAGAAGCATAGTTCGCTCCACTGTCAATGCCACTAAGTTAAAAAATTCAAGCGCGGTTTATCTGCGCGTGAGCCTTTCGCTGAGAAAAACTTAGCGTTAGCGTAGCTTTTGGGACTTTGTTCCAAAAGCGTTAACTTAATGGTACAAACTCTCCGCTGTGATAGAGCCACCTCCCCTCCTCTTTCACAAAACGGCTCCGCTCCTTCAGATCGCCGCTATCCAGATGTGCCGTAAACGTCACATACGCCTCCTCTACACCCTCCTGAACATCGACAATCTCCAGTCCCAGAAACGCCGTACTTTTACAAAAAGCATCTACCGAACGCTTCCAGGCTGCACGATCTTCTGAAAAATCGACATTGTCCGGGTGGGTGGTCTTGAGGATATAGCCGCTTTCTCCCGCAGCATAGGCGCTGTAACGGGACTTCATGAGCGTCAGGGCATCTTTGGGCTGCGCACCCTTGTGAAACGGGGCACAGCACTTTTTATACTTCTTCCCGCTACCGCAGGGACAGGGGGCATTCGGGGAAAATTTTGCCACCAGGAGTCTGTCGGATTCGTCCGATCGAAGCGAAAAATTCAATCTTTCAGGCATATTTTTGGCTCCTTTGAGGCGAATAGCCGTAGCTATTTAACGAAAAGGAGCTGAAAATAGGACGAAAGAGTGGATTTTGCAGCAGATCAGGCATGAATACGACAGACTCCTAAATCCCTTCGGGAACCGGGTAGTTTTCGACCACGAAGTCGATATCTTTGTCCCCTCTTCCGCTCAGATTGATCAGGATCGACTCTTTGGGATTTTCCCGCGCCAGTTTCATCGCAAAGGCGATCGCATGGGAGCTTTCGAGTGCCGGGATGATCCCTTCGAGACGGGAGATTTTGTAAAAGGCATCGATCGTCTCTTCATCGTTTGCCGTACCGACGATCGTTCTGCCGACGGTTTTGAGATACGCCTGCTCGGGACCGACAGAGGGGTAGTCCAGACCGCTGGCGATGCTGTAGACCGGTGCCGGTTCACCCTCTTCCGTCTGCAACATGATCGAATTGAACCCGTGCATGATACCATCCTTGCCGTAAGTCAGGCTTGCCGCGTTTTCGCCCAGTTTGGTGCCTTTACCCATCGGCTCGACACCGTAGAGTTTGACCGGATCGTCGATGAAACCGCTGAAGATTCCCATCGCATTGCTGCCGCCGCCGACACACGCCACGACAGAGTCAGGCAGCTGCCCGCCGGTCATCTCCATAAACTGCTCACGCGCTTCGATACCGACGATACTCTGAAAGTCGCGCACCATCTTCGGAAATGGATGCGGTCCGACCACCGAACCGATCGCATAGAGCGCCGTATCGGACTGGGAGATGTAGGCTTCAAAACAGCTATCCACGGCTTCCTTGAGCGTCTTGAGACCGTGTGTCACCGGCACCACCTTTGCACCGAGTATCTGCATCCGGATCACATTGGGCTTCTCTTTTTCGATATCTACCTCTCCCATATGGATCTCACACTCCAGCCCGAAATAGGCCGCAGCCGTCGCCAGTGCCACACCGTGCTGCCCCGCACCGGTCTCCGCCATGATCTTCTTCTTGCCCAGATACTTCGCCAGCAGCGCTTCCGCCATACAGTGGTTGAGCTTGTGCGCTCCGGTATGGTTGAGATCTTCGCGCTTGAAGTAGATACGTCCGCCGCCGCAGTAGTCGCTCATGTTTTTCGCGTAATAGACCGGTGTCGGTCGCCCCTGGTAGTGCTTGCGGATAGCGCGAAGTTCTGCGAGAAAGTCGTATGACTTGGAGAGTTTGTCGTACGCTTCGTTGATCTCAGCGAACGCAGCCTCCAGCTGCGGGGGAATATATGCACCGCCGTAGGTACCGAAAAAGCCCTTTTCATCCGGGTGTGATGCGAGATACGATTTTTCCATTGGTTTTGCCTCCTGTGTTTGTATGGTGTAATTATACAAACTTATTTATTGCAAAGCGGTTGAAGGATATTTCTTAATTTTTCATACGATATTTTAATTATTTTGTAAATTCAATACTTATATAATTTATCAAATGCTTTATTTTAAGGATACTTCATGAAATATATCAAAATCCTCCTCCTGTTATACGCCCTCTTGTTCACTATCGGCTGTGCATCGAGCAGCGATCCCGAAAGTGACAACAGTCTCGAAACCAAATCTCAAACACGCCCCTATAAAATCTACATCGGAAAATCGGCGACCGAAGCGGAGAGATTTGCCGCTTCCGAACTCTCCCGATACCTCTCCGAAGCGACAGGCACCACGATCCCGGTCACGACGGATTACACACCCGGAACAAACGGCTGGTTCATCGTCGGTACCCACAACGACTAC
>QNZT01000001.1 GCA_003978455.1 Sulfurospirillum sp. | reverse complement strand
ATGCGGAACTGCTGATGCTTTTTCTGCTCTCTCTCTATATCCTCTACTATTTCATACGTGAAAAGTATGTGGTGTGGGAGTTTGACACCGAGAAACTGAAAACACTTTTTAGGTATCTCTTTCCGCTCACCTTCTTCGTGGTGGGGCTCTTCATGATGGGTACCATCGACAAAGTGATCCTGGCACACTATATGGATATCGAGGCGGTCGGTATCTATACCATCGCCATGACGATGTCGATCATCGTCAATCTCGTTTTCGATTCGGCGATCAAAGCGTGGGAGCCGCACTTTTTCGAGCGGATCGTCACCAAAAAACCTGAAGATATGAACTTTATCATCAAAACCGTTGTGCTCTATTCGCTCTTCGTGGTGGTGAGTGCGGCGCTCTATATCGTGATAGTGCCGTACTTTTTCGCTTTCATGATCGATGCGAAGTTTTCGGAGTCGCTGAAGTATATCCCGCTGCTGGTGGTCGGGTTCAGTTTCGAGGGACTGCGCAAGCCGCTGGCGAGTTTTCTGATGCACAAAGACAAAGTCAAAACTTTGGGTGTCGTGACACTGCTGGCGGCACTGGTCAATGTCGTGCTCAATATCGTACTGATCCAGAAGTACGGTATCAGCGGTGCGGCGTATGCGACGATCATCGCGTTTGCGCTGCTCTATGTCGTGACACTTTTCCTGGTGTTTCGGTACTGTGATATCAGATGGACAAGGGGGCTTTGATGGGTGCGATGTACCATATCCAAAATGCGATCGTTTCGATGATCACCCCTCCGGGGATCTTTGTGATACTCTTTTGGGTCGCGGCGTTTTATACCGGAAAGTACCGGAAGTTTTTTATCTTCGGCGGGATACTCTTCTATCTGCTGAGTACCTACTATGTCGGAAACAAGCTGGTGCGTCCGATCGAAAACCGCTACAACAAGCCGCTGGCTGAGGTCAAAGATGCGGACGGTATCGTGCTGCTTGGTGCGGGTGCTTACACCGGAAGCAGCAACCTTCCCGTAGCGGAGGGGAGTTTCAAACGGGTGGTCTATGCCGTGATGCTTGCCAGAAAGTACAACCTCCCGATCATCTTTTCCGGAGCGAACAATGAGATCAGAGCTACCAGGGAGACACTTCATGAGATGGAAGAGGGTATCGGTTTCAAGTTGCCGGAAGTGAGCGAAGTCGAATTTGACCGCAAAGCCTCTATCCTCTATCCGGACAGTTCCGCAAATACGATCCAAAACGCGATGCGTGCGATCGATCTCTTTCATGAGGAGGGGATAGACCATCCGAAAATCTACCTGGTAACGTCGGCGATTCATATGAACCGCGCCAAACCGCTCTTTGAAGAGTACGGCTTTGAAGTGATCCCCGCCGCGACCGATTTTCGTACCCGATCGGACATATGCTACTGCTTTTTCAACCCCTCTCCCGAGGGCATACATCTGAGCTATGTCGCCGTGCATGAAGCGATAGGCAGTTTGAGAGATATGCTAAAGCGTTTGTTTCGGCACAAGTAATTTCGGCAGGTGTACTTTGGGACGAAGAGTGTTCAGAGTTGAGGCGTTTAAGTCAATTTTGGGAAACAAAAGGTATAATATTTTTATACATTTGTCTTCACATGGTGAAAATGGTCATAAAAATTATAACTATATGACGGTTTATCAGGGTCTTTGGGGTAGAAGCGGGGCTTGTTTTAGATAATAAAAAGGAGATGATGGCTTATGAAAGCGTTAATACTTGCAGGCGGTTTTGGTACAAGGTTGAGTGAAGAGACGGATCTTCGTCCCAAACCTATGGTTGAAATCGGCGGTAAACCGATTCTCTGGCATATTATGAAGATATATTCTACCTATGGTATCAATGATTTTGTGATACTTCTTGGATACAAAGGGTACTATATCAAAGAGTATTTTGCAAACTATTTTTTACATCAGAGTGATATCACGATCGATCTTCAAAAAAATAAGATAGAGGTGCTGAACAACTCCAGTGAACCGTGGAGGGTAACGTTGCTCGATACCGGATTGCACACTATGACGGGTGGTCGTATCAAAAAGGCACAGAAGATAGTTGGAGATGAACCGTTTTTGCTGACCTATGGTGACGGTGTTGCCGATATCGATATCGATATGTTGTTAAAATCGCATAAGGCGCACGGGAAGGCGATGACCATGACTTCCGCACAACCGGATGGAAGGTTCGGTGCGCTGAGTATCTCCGAGGACAATCAGGTACTGGAGTTTCAGGAGAAACCCAAAGGTGACGGTAGCTGGATCAATGCGGGATTTTTTGTATGTGAACCAAAGGTGTTTGACTATATTCCCGAGGGAGAGAGTGTCGTATTTGAGCAAGAGCCGTTGAAAAATCTCGCGAAAGATGGTGAGATATTTACTTATAAACATGAAGGTTTCTGGATGCCTATGGATACACTGAGAGATAAAAACAGACTCAATGAGATGTGGAATAACAACGAAGCAAAATGGAAGATGTGGGATAGATAATGTTTGATAATGTATATAAAGATAAAAAGGTTTTGGTAACAGGGCATACAGGATTTAAAGGGAGTTGGCTGGTTTCATGGCTTTTAAAGTTGGGGAGTCAGGTTACAGGTGTCTCCAAAGATATCCCGACAGAGCCCTCTATGTTTGAAGAGCTTGGCTTGGAGCAGAAAATCAAACATTATATCGCCGATATCAGAGATCTTGAGAAGATGAAAGAAATCATCAGGGATGAGAAGCCTGATTTTCTTTTTCATCTTGCGGCACAGCCTATTGTATCGACTTCGTACAGTGATCCAATCGAAACTATCTCGTCAAATGTCATGGGAACTGCCAATATCCTGGAAGCCCTCAGGGAGATCAATCCGGTTTGTACAGCCATCATCATCACAAGTGATAAATGTTATGATAATGTTGAGCAGATTTGGGGGTATAAAGAGAATGACCAGATGGGCGGTAAAGATATCTATAGTGGTTCCAAAGGCGCGGCCGAACTGATTATAAAGTCCTATTTTCACTCATTTTTTAAAGATGAAAAGTGCAGGGTGAGACTGGCGATCGGGCGTGCGGGAAATGTTATAGGCGGCGGAGACTGGGCAAAAGATCGTATCGTAGTTGACTGCATGAAAGCCTGGAGTGAGGGGAAAAAGGTGGAGATACGCAGTCCGGAAGCGACACGTCCATGGCAGCATGTACTGGAGCCGCTCAGCGGGTATCTGAATCTGGGAGAAGTGCTTTACAAAGATGCTAGTTTTCATGGAGAGGCTTATAACTTTGGTCCAAGAGCCGAACAGAATCGTACCGTTGAGGAGTTGTTGATAGATTTGAGTAGATATTGGCACTTTGATACTCCTGACGAAGCGTATGAAGTGACAGGCAATATCCCTTTTCATGAGGCGGGGCTTTTGAAACTTAGCTGCGATAAAGCACTGGGATATCTCAAATGGCAGTCCACTTTAGAGTATGATCAGACTATACGGTTTACCAGTGAGTGGTATTACGATTTTTATAAAAACAGCGTGGATATGTATGCCAAAACGATGGAACAGATAACAGAGTACGAAGCGATAGCGAAGCAAAGGGATTTACTATGGACAAAGTGATCTTAACACCTCTTAAACGGATCAGACATCCCAAAGGTGATGTTTTTCATGGCATGAAAAAGAGTGATGACGGATATGCCGGTTTCGGGGAAGCCTACTTTTCTACCGTCAATAAAGATGATATAAAAGGGTGGAAAAAACATACGCTTATGACATTAAATCTTGTTGTGCCGGTAGGCGCAATCAAGTTTGTCGTTTATGATGAAGCGGATAAAAGTTTTTTTACACAGACACTCTCCCCGGAAAATTACCAGCGATTGACTGTCAAACCGGGTGCCTGGGTGGCTTTTAAAGGTGTAGGGGAGTATAACATGCTTTTAAACCTCGCCAATCTGGAACACGATCCTGATGAAGCGGTCAATATCGCACTGGAAGAGATTGACTATGCGTGGTGAGAAGATAAGACTTTCAAAGTCTGCTGTCTCAGAGGAAGAGAAAGCAGCTGTTCTGAGCGTTCTGGACAAAGAGTTTCTGGGTATGGGTGAAGAGGTGATGTTTTTTGAAGATGAGATAAAAAGATATCTTGAAACCGAGTTTGATGTTGTCTGTGTCAATACGGGAACATCGGCACTGCATCTTGCCCTCGAAGCACTCGATATCAAAGCAGGTGATGAGGTGTTGGTTCCTTCTTTGACGTATGTCGCTACATTTCAGGCGATATCAGCGTGCGGGGCGACACCGGTGGCAGTAGAGGTAAATCCCGATACACTGTTTATAGATATGCAAGATGCACAGAAGCGTCTGAGTGAAAATACCAGAGCGATCATGCCCGTGCACTATGCAAGCAGTGCAAAAGGTATAGAGGAAGTGTATGCATTTGCCCAAAAGCACTCTTTGCGGGTGATCGAAGATGCAGCACAGGCTTTCGGATCCCAAAGAGGCGGTAAAAAAGTGGGAACAGAGGGGGATATCATCTGTTTCAGTTTTGACGGGATTAAAAATATCACTTCCGGTGAAGGCGGCGCTATCGTCTCCGGCGACAAAAGAGTGATACAGCGCGTACAGGACGGAAGGCTTCTGGGGGTTGAAAAAGATACGCAAAAACGCTATGCAGGTCAAAGAAGCTGGGATTTTGATGTCACACATCAGGGGTTCAGATATCATATGAGCAATATTATGGCGGCTATCGGAAGAGCACAGTTAAAGAAGATAGATGCCTTCAAGCGCAAAAGACAAGCGATAGTAGATCGCTATATAGAGGCACTGAAAGATATGGAAGAGGTGGGGATACTGGATTTTGATTATGAGGATATTGTTCCTCATATTTTTGTTATCAAAGTGCAGCAGCGAGATGCCCTGAGAGAGTATCTTATCGGGAACAATATTGAATGCGGTGTGCACTATAAGCCAAATCATCTTTTGCATAAATATCGTACACCGTATAGCCTTCCTGTTACCGAAAAGATTTATGAAGAGATCTTGACGCTCCCTTGCCATTACGACTTGACAGAAGAGGAGCAGAGACGAGTGATTAAAAGTATTAAGGATTTTTACAGTGCATAATCAACCTTTAGTTTCTATTGTGATGAATTGTTACAACAGTGATACCTACCTCAGAGAGGCTATCGATAGTGTATTTGCACAAACGTATCAAAATTGGGAAATTATCTTTTGGGATAATCAATCTACTGATGAGAGTGCCGCTATTGTAAAATCTTATCAGGATGAGAGGATAAAGTATTTTTACGCACCGGAGCATACACCTCTGGGAAGAGCCCGAAATCTGGCTATTGAAAAAGTAAACGGTACATGGGTGGCGATACTCGACTGTGATGATATCTGGCACAGGGAAAAACTGGAAGCATCTTTTAAACTGCTCGACAGCTATGCAGACAAAGAGGATGTAAGCCTTTTATACTCGAAAACAGCCTACATAGACGGGAAGGGTGATATATTCGGTTTTTATGAGGAGCATTACTCAGGGGATATTCATGATCTTTTGCTGACACAGGGGGATTTTGTATTTATCTCAGCAGCGATTTTCAGAACAGATATACTGAATAAAGTCGGCAAGATAGACGAAAGTTTACACTATGCCGAGGATTATGATGTGTTGCTGAAAGTGACGAGAAATCGAAAAGCGCTTTGTGTCGATGCGTACCATACCTATTATCGCGTGCACCAAAGCAGCTTGACTTCTACAAAAGTTTATGAATATGATGTTGAAAATTTTGAGTTTTTGAACAGATATATCAAAGAGCACAATTTACCATTAAAGCTGAGGATCGCGATATTTTTGAATAACTCGTCCAGAATGACAGCCTCAGTGATTAAATTGATCGCAAAAAAGGATTTTACACATCTTGTGAAGATTGTCAAAGGGTATTGGTACTACCTGTTGCTTTCACCTTACTATATCGTACGTTTTATAGGACGACGCATTGTGAAAATGGTCAAATATCAAGGCACGGAGTAATTCTAAATTGTAAAGTTATTTTTAGGCAAAAGAGCAGCTTTATCTGCTACATATAGAAATCTGTAGAAAATTTGTTATTTTTTCAAAATTATAGATATTTAATAAAAATTACTTATAGGTAAGATGCTTTTATTATCATATAGAATCTTACTATTTTCGTACCCTGTTTTCTTTGACTGATAAAGCCTTTTTTGTTAGAATATGTATGTACATTTTGCCCGTTTAGAAAGTAGTTGCAAATACTGTTAGCCCTGCACTCTCACGAAAATATTTTAAGGTCTTGTTACAGATGAATGATCTCGATAATATAGTAGTACTGGTTACCGATATAACGACACGTAAATCGTATGACCTTGTCAATATTTTACGGGCAAACGGCATCGGTTTTGTGCTGTGCGATGCACTCTCCGGAGCCGAAAAGATGATACTTGAAAAAGTGTATGCCGCCAAAACGGAGCTGTTGCGTAAAGAGAGACACTTTCATGAAGATCTCGGGCGGATTCTCGATAAGTACGTTGACAAGAGGCTGGTCTATATCCCTGTAGAAGAGGATACGACGATTCTCTTTTATCGGTTTATCTCTGAAGAGAGTCCTGAAAACCTCTTTTACAATCTGCCTCCGGCGGAAGCGTTTGAGAGGGTCAGGGACAAAGGTGCTTTTTCCGCGTTTTGTCTGGAACACAAACTGCCCGTACCCAAAGAGTATGCGGTAGAAGAGGTACTACAGATGAGTAACCCTCCGCTGCCTCTGATCCTGAAGCCCAGACAC
>QNZT01000034.1 GCA_003978455.1 Sulfurospirillum sp. | reverse complement strand
CAGGAAAAGTGTCACGAGGGCAGTAAGTGTGAAAAAGAGAATTTTCCTGAAGCGGTTTCGTGTTTGCATAACGCTATTTTACCCGGATTTTTGCAAATGGTAAAACAGCGTTGGTGAATATCCTGTTTTGTTGTGTGCTGTTCCAGAATATTTTTTGCGGGCAGAAGTGCAGAAAATGCACTTCATGAAGTCGGGTTACATCTTGTATTTGGCTTCGATACCCATCAGTTTGAGTCCTGTGCGCAGTGTCACTGCCACCATCGCGGAGAGTTTGAGAAGTTTGTCCTCGTTTTTGGTTCCGACGATTTTGTGTTTGTTGTAGAACTGGTGGTAGAGTGCCGCAAGTGACTTGAGATAGTCGGTCAGTTTCTGAAGCTGTCTCGACTCAAATGCATCTTCCAGAACTTCGGGCAGAAGCAGGGCGCTGAAGAGCAGGTTTTGTGCATCTTCGTCGAGCTCTTCGAGTTTGGTCTGAACCACTTCATGCGGATCTTTGCCCGCTTTTTCAAACACTTGGTTGATCCGCGCATGTGCGTACTGGATGTAGTAGATGGGGTTGGAGCTGTCCTCTGTTTTTAGCATATCGACATCGAACTCCAGATGGGTGTCACTCTTTTTGGTCAGAAAGATAAAACGCAACGCCTCGGCACCGACCTCTTCCACAACATCGCTCATGAGGATAAAGTTTCCGGCGCGTTTGCTCATCTTGTAGGGTTCGCCGCCTTTGAGCAGGGCAACCATCTGGGAGAGGATCACTTCCAGTTTCTCGGGATCGTATCCCAGAAACGCCACTGCCGCTTTGACACGGGCGATATAGCCGTGGTGGTCGGCACCCCAGATGTTGATGTAGTGGTCATACCCTCTCTCAAACTTCTCGTTATGGTAGATGATATCTCCCGCCAGATAGGTCGGTCTGCCGTCTTCACGGACGATGACACGATCCTTCTCATCGCCTTTTTCGGTTGATTTTAGCCAGACTTTCCCATCTTTTTCATAAACGGCACCGTGCTCTTTGAGTTTGGCAAATGTATCTTCCCACTTTTCAAAGAGCGCTTTTTCACTGACAAATGTGTCGAAAGTGATGTTGGCGTCGGCGAGATTCTGGCGGATGAGGTCAAGCATCTTCTCCTTGCCCCACTCAGATAGCGTTTCGATATTTTTTTCATCTTCGAAGATCTCTGTTCCAAGCGCTTCTTTGGCGACTTCTGCAAGGTCGTAGATATATTCACCCCGGTAAAACTCTTCGGGCCAGCTTACTTCAAGATCGGTAAACTTGTCGCGACCCGCCAGAAAGATAGAGAGTCCGAGTAGTCTGATCTGGTTTCCTGCATCGTTGACATAGTACTCGGCTGTGATATCGTAGCCAAGATGTTTGCCGATTTTGTAAAGCGTATCTCCAAACACCGCACCTCTGGCATGACCGATGTGCAAAGGTCCCGTCGGGTTGGCACTGACATACTCAAGCAGGATCGTACCGCTTTTGTCTCCTTTGGCAAACTCCGCTTCGTTCAGGATCGCTTCTGTGGCTTTGGTGTCGAGAAAAGTGTCGCTCAGTTTGAAGTTCAGGTAGCCTTTGAGGGCATCGACTTTGGTAAAAATCGCTTCATCTTCAAACTTTTTTGCCAGCTCTTCGGCGATGATCATCGGTGACTTGCGGTGTACTTTGGCGAGTGAAAAAGCGGCGGGTGTGGCATAATGCCCAAAAGAGAGATCTTTGGGTTTCTCGAGGGCGAAATCGCCGTCGAGATGTTTTTGGATGGTGTTAAGCACACTTTTTTTCAAATTGTGTGTTCCTTATGCTTTGGTTGAAGTTTCAGTTTTCTTTTCTGATGCGACTTCTTCTTTACCTTCGATTTTATCGGTTTTTGTCTCAGCGACTTCATCGTCGTTCATCGCTTTTTTAAAGTTTTTGATACCGCTTCCCAGACCTTTTGCAAGTTCAGGTATTTTTTTACCTCCGAAAAGCAAAAGTACGATCAGTGCGATAACCAAAAGTTCCATTCCACTAGGCATTCCCATATTGTTTCCTTTATTTAAATGTTTATGATATAACGTACATATAGACGTAAAATTTCAGGCACATTATAGCACATATTGTTAAATCTTCTCTACCACTGTGCTGTAAAAGTGGTTATTTCCTCATCTGATGGCTTTAACCAGGCTGTTTTGATGATGGCGTGGAGCATTTCGAGTGCTGTATCGAAATCGTCATTGATGAGGAGATACTCATACTCGTTGATGCGTGCCATCTCTTTTTTGGCGTTGTGCAGGCGGGTGGCGATCGTCTGGGCTGAGTCTGTTCCCCTGTGTTCGAGTCTGCGTTTAAGCTCTTCTTCTGTCGGAGTAGTCAGAAAAACGGAGGTCAGGATTCTTGGAAATTTGGTTTTGACGATGGCATGTCCCTGCACATCGATGTCAAGTATGACCAGTTTGTTTTCTTCGATCGCTTTGTAGATAGGTTTGAGTGAGGTACCGTAGTAGTTTCCATGCACCTCTGCCCACTCCAGAAAAGCGCCCTCGTCGATCTCCCCTTCAAATTGCTCTTTGGAGATGTAATGGTAGTTTACACCTTCCTGTTCACCTTCTCGGATCTCTCTTGTTGTCGTAGAGATGGAGAAGTAGATATTTTTTTCTCTTTTTAAAATCTCATTGATAAGTGAGCTTTTTCCGCATCCGCTAGGTCCGGAGAGTACGACAAGCTTTCCTCCCACTTCAGGACTCTTTTTTGTTGAAGTTGAGTGTTACGTTGATCTCCATCCCGTCGAGTGCTTCTTTGATCATCTCGGGTGTGATCGCTTTTGCGACTGCATCTCTGATCCACTGTTCGACATCGTTTGACTCGACAAGTGTCTCTTCTCCTTCGGATGCAATCTCTTCATGAAGAACCTCTTCCACAACTGGAATAGCCTCATGAGGTGTAGTCGTTCCTGTTTTTATCTCTGCTGTTTCCGGATGAACGGATCTATCTTCATTCTCTTCGTTGCCTAATGCTTTCATAACTTCCTCTTCATTGAGTGTATCAAATTCGTTTGCCAGCTCTTTTGTGGAGAGCTCCTCTTCCAGATAGTCGCTTTCATGTTCAAGAGACTCACTCCCTTCCAGTGCATCGAGTTCGAGGCTCTCTTCTTCATTCACCTGAGCAGGCTCCTCTTTTGTGTTCTTATCTTTATGCAGCATCGCAGCACCGGCTACGGCTGCTGCGGAGAGAGCGGCGCCGACTACGACATTGGAGATTTCATCTGTAGGTTTTTCTCCAAGGTTTATTTCTTGTGTCGCCGGTTCTTCGATGTATTGTTCCGCGATTCCTGTGCTCATGACAGCACCGGAGTCAAGTGAGAGATCAAGGTCTTCCAGATCCTCGATCTCTTCATCGAGTGCGTCGAGCTCTTTGAGAGCATCTTCGGTTTTTTCAATATCTTTGAGTGCGCCGTCCTCTGGTATCTCAGTACTCTCTGTTTCGTCACTTGTTCCAAGATCACCGAGCGGTAAATCCTCCGGCTCTTCCAAGTCTTCGAGTTCTTTGAGTGCTTCGAGCTCTTCTTCCGCTTCTGTGTCGATATTTTCCTGCGTTGTTGCAAGTTCCTCTTCGGCAGACGGTTCCTCATTTATGTCAAGCGAAAGTGTCTCATCTTCCAGATTGACCTCTTCAGAGAGCACAGTCTTTTCATCCGGCGCAGTTTCTGCTGCTTTCACCTGAACGTGTTTGATGTTTTCGTCGATCATACTAACGAAGTCGGAAGGCAGAAACGGTTTGTCCAGGTGCACGTCAAACTCGGGAGGTACCTGCTCTTTTTTGACACCGATATAGCCAAGTTTTCCAAATGAGATCTTTGACTTTAGTGTATCGATGATCTCGGGTGTATATGTGTCACTGTCTATGAGGACAAAGTCATAGTAGTCCTTTGCGGGGTCTGCTTCCATTTTCTCTTCGAGCAGGTATCCATGCTTTTCTGAGCTTAATTGTAACAGTCTGGATACGATTTTGTTGTCGTTAACGAGAAATATTGATGCCATATCTAGCTCCATTCTTTAGATTATGATATGATTTGGGTATGACGAAATCAAGATTGATATTGCAATACATGTTTCTGACACTTTTGCTGCTGACTTTTGTCAGAGTGTCTCTGAATGCTTCTGAATTGTATCTGTTGCCACAGGATAGTTCAAAGGCGCTTTCCGCCATTTTAAAAAGCATAGACCATTCCCATAAATCTATCAGGATAATGATCTATAATTTTACCCATAAAAAGATAGCAAAGAGATTAAAAATTGCCGCAAAACGGGGTGTCAGAGTAGAAATTATCTTTGATCAGAAAAATGGACGCGAAGACAAGAGAAGAAGTATGCTCTATTATTTAGCCAAGTATAAAAATATATTTATTTATAAATTGAAAGGAAAATATATAAAATCAGGGGATCGCTACGGCATCATGCACATGAAGAGTGCAATCTTCGATCACCGTCGTGTGATTTTCGGTTCGGCGAACTGGACCTACTCGGCATTTGGCAAAAACTATGAAATGCTTTATGTGGAAGATGACTATGCCAAAGCGAAACAGTTCGAGAAATATTTTGAAATGATGAAGAAAAAGAGCAAACCGTTCAGATAAGATGTTTCAAATACTCAAAAGCCCTCAAAAAGTCCTCTTTGAAAAGTCCCATCATCGCAGCGAGGACAGATACCATGACCATGATGGAGAGGAAGATCTTGATAGGAAATCCGACAACCAGAAGATTGAACTGCGGCATAGTCTTCATGAGCATTCCAAATATCACATCTGAGAGGATAGAGAGGGCGATGAAGGGAAATGAGATAATCAGTCCCATCATGAACATATGGCGTACGGAAGCGCTGATGTACTCCCACATAAACTCCTGCGGATAAAATCCACCCAGCTGAAGATGCCCGATACTTTCGCTTAAAAAGAGCAGTATCAGATGGTGTCCATTGAACGTGAGCATGATCAAAACAGCGATCAGCGTCAGGATTTGCCCGATGATGGGTGTATTGGTGCCTGTTGTCGGATCCATGACCGAAGCCATCGAAAAACCCATAATCATCGAAATCTGACTCCCCGCAAGTCCCAGTGCTGCAAACACAAAGTTCAAAATCAGTGCCGCGATAAATCCCAGCATAAATTCGCTCATGACATAAAAGGCGATATTGCCTGTGTCATATGGGATATGGTTGAGCGTCGTTATCGGGAAAAAGAGGATTGTCAGATAAAATGCGAGTGCTGTCTTGACAGAAACCGGGATGGACATATGGGAAAAAAATGGGAAAAAAGCGATCACACCGCTGATGCGGGAAAAGAGCAGAAAGAAGATGATGGCGTTGTCCTGCGTCAGCAGATCGGCGAGTTGCAATATGCTCCTTTATAAGATAACCGGCACAAGCCTTTTCTCTTTGAGTCTGTAGACGGTGTTGCATCTGGCAGCGATCTTTTCATCGTGTGTGACGATAAAGAGTCCGCCTTTTCGTTCGGTTGTATATTGTAGCATAACATCCATCACATCGTTGGCAGTCTCTCTGTCGAGATTTCCTGTCGGTTCATCTGCAAAAATGACTCTGGGTTGTTTGATCAGTACTCTGGCGATCGATACACGCTGCTGCTGTCCGCCGGAGAGTACGGAGACATTTTTGGAAAGCGTATCTTCGATCTTGAGTTTTCTGATGATGTCGAGATTGATATTTTTACCGGCGATGAGTGAAGAGATTTGCAGATTCTCTTTTGCGGTAAATCCCTTGAAGAGATAGTGTGACTGAAAGATGATTCCGATCTCTTTACGCCGGATTTCCAGAAGTTTTTTATCGTTTTGGCTGTACATATCGAGACCGCGGTAATAGACTTTTCCATGATTGGGTTCAAGCAGGGTGGAGAGTATGTGTAAAAGCGTCGATTTTCCGCTGCCGCTGACACCGAGGATGGCGATAGACTCTTTTTCACGGATGGCGATGTTGATATTTTCAAAAAGGGTATAGTCAAAAGCGTGGGCAAGGTCAGTTGCCCGAAGAAGAGTAGTCTCTGAAGTTTCAGAGGAGGTAGCCGTTATCGTTTCTATCATCTGTGGAGTACCTCCTCTGTTTTATCGGTTTAGCCTAACTGTGCTGCTACTTCTGCCGCAAAGTCGTCATCTTTTTTCTCGATACCTTCACCGAGTTCGTATCTGACAAATTTGGTGATTACGATGTTGTCACCGAGTGCTTTTGATTTCTCCTCTACTACCTGAGCGACTGTCTTTTTGTCGTCGAGTGCGTAGAATTGATCCAGCAGACACATTTGCTGATCGAGCAGGGTATTGTCTGCGATATATCTCTCCAGTTTACCTGGAAGAATTCTATCCCAAATCTTCTCAGGTTTCCCTTCTGCTTTGAGCTCCTCTTTGATTTTCTCTTCCACTTCTTTCATGACTTCGTCAGTCAGTTGCAGTTTAGAGATAAAATCTGGAACATTTTTCAAAGGTTTGCCGAGACGTTTGAGCTCTTCGTTCTCTTTTTCGATCGATTTTGCGATACCCTCTGTCTCTTTCGCTACGAAATCCGCATCGAACTCTTTGTAGCTGAGGATAGAAGGTTTCAGTGCTGCGATGTGCATCGCAAGCTGTTTCAAAAAGTCAGTCACTGCCTCTTTGTTCTCCGCTTTGTCAAATTTCGCGCTGACAAGAACACCGATCTTACCGCCCATATGGATGTAACCGTTGACTACTTCGTTGTCCGCTGTTTCGATAGTTTCAAATCTTCTGACAACCATGTTTTCACCGATAGTGGCGATGTTTGACTTGACATACTCGTCAAATGACTGACCCTCGATCTCTGATGCATTCAGTGTTTCGATATCTGCGGGCTTGTTTTCATGAATATGTTTGGCT
>QNZT01000150.1 GCA_003978455.1 Sulfurospirillum sp. | reverse complement strand
GTGCGACAAATTTTCGGAGAGCTTGATCATGCGGATCCTGACTATATGAAAGGTCGGCGGTAAGTTTTTTCAAGATAGCACGTGCTTGCAACCAGTCGTTATCTTCCTGTGTTTGCATCAGAGAGTAACTTTGGTGGTATCTTGCCAGATGGCAGAGGTGTGCATCATTACACTCTGTGATTGTGCCAAAAACATTTGCCGCCTCTGCGTACTGTTTTGTCTTCTCAAGTGCCGACGCATAATGAAAACGTATAAGCCGGTCATTTGGAAAATTTTCGAGATATCTTCGGTACCATGGCAGTGACTCGGTCGGTTTCTTCTGGATAAAAAAGTATATCTCTGCAATCTCTTTTGCTATTTTCGGATCTTTTGTCTGGTCGAAATAGGTACGATAGTATTTCAGAGCTTCTGCATATCTTTTTTGTTTATAGGCACTTATGGCCGATTTTAGCAGATATTGCTTCTGTTTTTCTGTACGAAACTGTGCGATTTCATGATCATTTGGATGTTCTCTGAGAAGCTGGCGAAAAAGTTTATCAGCTTTTTTTTGTTTGCCTGTGTGGGCATAGGCGAAAGCGAGACGCTTTTTGAGATTGTATCTCTCCTGAGGATTTTCAGCATATCGTACTGCTTCGGGGAGATAGACAAGTGCATGAGTATAGTCTCCTTTTTCATAAAGTATGTGTGCATATAGCTTTCTTGTTTGCGGTGAGACTTTACGGATGCTGTATATTTTGTGAAATGCTCTGTTTAGATCACCGTTCCAGTAGTAGAGTTTGGTAAGTAAAATCTTTGCCTGAAGGTTATTGGGGTTTTTTTTCAAAAATGCAGCGGCTGCACGAATAGCTTTGTCTTTTTTGTTTTGTTTGTTCAGCAGATAGACATACTCTTGAAGTGCCTCAAAAGAGTTGCTTGTACTGACTTTCCCTGCAACAGACTGTACGCGCTCTTTCTCCTTGTTGTGGAGCATCTTGTTTATATCAACGATAAGTGGATTTTGCGGTTGCATTTTTTGTAACCGTGCAAGATTTTTAGATGCGGTAGCCAGATCGCCTCTTTGGGCTTGAAGAAACGTTTCAACAGCAAGTCTCTGTGGTGTGTGCGGCAGTTTTTTTGTCTGTAAGATCTTTTGTGCCTGTGCCATATCTCCTGTTTTGATGTACGCTTCGGCAGCCAGAGCGTTTGTCAGCGGCGTTACAGGGATTCTAAGCGTATTCAGAAGTTGGTAGATATGTACGACTGAATCATATTTTTTTGATTTAAAATATGTGTTTAATTTTTTTTCAATCATATATGGGTTTTGCAGATTGGTTTTTGGTAGATATCTGTGAAGCTTCAATCCCAGTTTCGTTTCTTTTTGTAACCTTGAAACCACTTTGTCAGATTGTGCCTTTTGGTGAACCTTGCTAAGGTAGGATTGTGCTGTCTCATAGTCTCTGTTTTGCAGGTAGTATCTTACGATAAGCACGATATTACCGATATCCCTGGGGTTGTCATTGTATGATTTTTTAAGAAGATCAATATCCAGATCGATACTCCACAACAGCGATGTTACAGACAATATCAGATAAAAAATTTTTTTCATTAAAGTTTCCGGTATGTTATGTATTTTAGGTATATGTAAAAGAATATCGGCTTTTAGAGAGAAAGATGAATGTCAATCCGTAAAAACTCGAATCTGATTCAAAATATTGAATAACTAATAGAATTTTCAGTATATCTTTTGTAGTATCTTAAGTTATGAATTAAGAAACACAGGTTAATAAATGAATAAGATAGTATATTATCTAAAATACCGTAAAGCATATTTTATTGTCGGTATTTTACTTGTAACCGTAATGACACTGTTGCTTTCGGATTCAGATAAAAGCACATATCTTTTGTCAGCGACAATAGCTTCTTTGTTGTTGTTCTTATATTTTTACAATAAAAATCTCAAGCTCATGGATTATCTAAAAAATACAGAGGATGAGCTTCACCTCTACCAGGATCTTTTACGGGAAGATCATAACCATATGAGCCTGGATAGTGATTTTTTCGTTGTCGGTGTCGATCCGAAACTGAGCGAATTTTTTGGACTATCCAAAGAGGAGTTGCTGGGAAAGCATCTCAATAAACTTATCAACCTTGAAGATTATCCTGAACAAATCCGGGATCTGGTCTCCAGAGACGGATACTACAAAAGCAGCGGTATCTGTATAGAGAGCAATAAAAAGATTTCTGTCAGTATTACGAAGCAAAAACGAGGATCAAGTTATCAAAAGAGTTATCATCTCATGATCAAAAGTGAGCGTGATGAAGAGTTACTCCGGCGGGAAATGCGCGAACGGCTCTTTATCGATAGTGTGACGCAGTTACCTACACGTCTGAAACTCTTTCATGATATAGATGAGCATAAAGAGAATGCAATTTTCCCCAGAAGCACACTCATATATATAGGAATCGATAACTTTGATACGTTAAATGAGTTTTTTGGTGTGGATGCGGGAACTATTATTTTGAAGCGTGTCGCAGAGTGGCTGGGCAGAGATTTGCCCTCTTCTCAGGCACAGCTTTATAAAATCGATTTTAGTCATTTTGCTATTTTTATTCCCCGTTTTATCACTACTGATGATTTGGAGAGATATTTACAGACCATGACAACACGTATCTCCAAAGAAGAGTTTTCATTTCAGGGCAGTATCTTCAATATAGAACTGACAGCAGGTGTGGCAAGAGGTAATGAGCACTTGCCTAAAAATGCCTATCTGGCACTGAAAGAGGCTGAAAAAATCAAGAAAAGTTATAAGATATATAGCGAAAAAGAGGAGCATCAGGAGCGCTTTTTACACAACATCAAAATCAACAAAATGGTCAAAGAGGCTATTTCGGATCACAGGGTAGAACCCTTTTTTCAGCCGATATTCAATATCGAAACCAATCAAGTCGAGAAATATGAATCGTTGATGCGTATCCGTCGTGAGGACAACAGCTATGCTACACCGGGAGAGTTTCTGGATATCGCTAAAACTTCCAAGATGTACACGGAGCTTTCCCGGGCAATGATCAAGAAGTGCTTTGAACAGTTGGAGAAAGTACACTATCCTATCACGATCAATATCAGCATAGAAGATATCCTCGAACCACGTGTGGCACAGTTTATCCTCAGAAATCTCAAACGGCAGAAGTTTGGCAATTACATCACATTTGAGATTGTTGAGAGTGAATCGATCAGCAATGAGATCAAGGTGAAAAACTTCATCAAAAAAGTGAAAAGTTACGGGTGTCAGATCGCGATAGATGATTTTGGGAGCGGTTTTTCCAACTTTGGGCAACTGCTGTCACTCGATGCGGACTATATCAAGATCGATGGTTCTTTGATCAAAGATATCACCAGGAACAAAGACAGTGAGATTATGACCCGTACCATCATCTCTATGGCAAAAGAGCTGAACATGAAGACTGTGGCGGAGTTTGTTTCTTCACAGGCGATTTTTGACAAAGTGAAGAGTATGGGTGTCGATTATGCGCAGGGATATTTTATCGATCGTGCCGATCCTGTACTGTTGAAAAATATCAATCAAAAATAGTGTTCAGCGGCTGAGTTGGGCTTTTTGTTCGCTTTTCATGAGCCAGACAAATACTTCTGCGATCGCTTTGTAGAGGTTGGGTGGTATCTGTTCATCGAGATCGAGTGAGAGGAGGGAGTCTGCAAGCGCTTCGTTCTGAAATACCGGTACATCGAACTCCTGCGCTTTTTGTAAAATCTTTTCCGCAATCGCCCCTTTGCCTTTGGCTATGACTTTGGGTGCGCTTCCCTGATCCTGGTCATATTTTAAGGCAACGGCTTTTGTCTCACTCATTTTAACTTTATCACTCCCGCAAATCTTCCTGTTGTACCGTCACGACGGTAAGAGAAATAGTTTTGGTTACATGAAGTGCATATCGGTGAGATTTCGATCTTCTTTTCAGGTACGCCGATACCGGTTAACTGATCGAGGTTTAATCGCTGCAGATCCAGGTAACTTTTCCCTTCTCTTTCATGAAGGTATGCTTTTCCAAAACTCTTTAGTGTGATATCGGCTAAATCCTGTCCGACTTCATAGCAGCAGGGGTGAATAGAGGGACCGAGTGCGATGTGTACTTCATGAAGTGTGGTGCCAAAGTGCTTTTGCATCTTGTTCAGGGTTTTGGGAACGATCTGTTTGAACGTTCCGTTGCGTCCGGCATGTACCGCTGCTATCACTTCATGAAGCGGGTCGTAGATCATGACGGGGATGCAGTCAGCGACCATCACCATCAGCGGGATGTTTTTCTGCGCGGTGATGAGTGCGTCGCAGTTTTCGATTTTGTTGTAGCCTGCGTGTTCGACGATGTGAATATTGTCCGAGTGAGTCTGATCCATATAGATGAGGTTTTCGATGTAGAAGTCATATTTTTGGGCGACTATCGTGCGGTTTTTGAGCACGTTTACGGGGTTGTCGCCTACATGAAGTGCGAGGTTGAGGCTCTCGTAGGGTGCAGGGCTGACGCCGCCGTGTCGGTTGGTGACTTCACAGAAGAGTTTTGTCTCAAATGGCGCGAAGATATCAAACTGCATCAGTAGCTTGCCATGATGGAGTCGATCATATCCCATGAGACGGTTTTCTCTTTGGAGAACATATGGTAGAGGTAGCGGGCGAACATATCAGTTTCGATGTTGACTCTGGTGCCTAGTTTGTAGTCGGCGAAGAGTGTGTTTTGGAGGGTGTGGGGGATGATGGTGAGTCGGAAGGTTTCGTCATATACGTCGTTGACGGTGAGGCTGATGCCGTCTACTGCGATGCTGCCTTTGGGGATGATGTACTTCATAAATTTTTTTGGGATTTTGATGTGGTAGTCTGTGGCGTTGGTGCGTTTTTCTATTTTGGTGATTTTGCCGATGGTGTCGATGTGTCCCTGGACGATGTGTCCTTCGAGTCTGTCGCTGAGTTGCATGGCGGGTTCCATGTGGACTTTGCCGCGGAGGTTTTCCATGGCGATGGTTTTTTGGGTTTCGGGGGAGAGTTCGACGGTGAATGTGCCGGGGGTTTTTCGGACGACGGTGAGGCAGGTGCCGTTGATGGCGATGGAGTCGCCTATTTTGGGATCGTAGGTGCTTTTTAGTGTGAGGTAGTTGTTGCTGAAGCTGCTGACGGTCGCCATTTCTCTGATTAATCCTGTAAACATAAGTTGATTATACCAAACTTTGCTATAATCGCGCATTCTATTTAAATATGATGATTTCATACAGGAGAGTTTTATTTTTTCCTTCGGAACAGTCTCCGATCCGCTAAAAATGCAAAACTCGCTGCGCTCAGACAGTTGCATTTTTGCCTTCGGCACGCTGCTCTGCGACTTAAAAATAAAAATCCTTCCTTCAATCATCATATTTAAATAGAATGTTTATGCAAAAGTATATGGAGAGTGGTGACGATGAAATATGATGTGATTGTGATTGGTGGTGGTCATGCGGGGATCGAGGCTTCGCTGGCGGCTGCGCGTATGGGGAAGAGGACGCTTTTGATAACGATACTTGCGGAGCGGATCGGGGCGACGAGTTGCAATCCTGCTATCGGTGGGCTTGCCAAGGGGCATCTGGTTAAGGAGATCGATGCGCTGGGTGGTGAGATGGCGAAGTGTACGGATGCGGTGGGGTTGCAGTTTCGTATTTTAAATGCTTCCAAAGGTCCTGCTGTTCGCGGGAGCAGGGCGCAGATCGATATGGATCGTTACCCTATTTATATGAGGGATGTTATTTTGCATACGGATAATCTCACGGTCAAGCAGGAGATTGCCGAGGAGATTTTGACAGCTGAGGGGAGGGTGACCGGTGTCAGAACGGATCTGGGGCTTGTGTATGAAGCACAGAAGGTGATTGTGACTGCCGGGACTTTTCTGCGAGGCTTGATCCATATCGGCGAGTATCAGAAAGAGGCGGGGAGGGTAGGGGAGTTTCCTTCCAACAAGTTGAGTGACTCTCTGAAATCGTTTGGCTTGGATGTGGGGCGTCTGAAAACGGGTACGTGTCCGAGGATCGATGCAAGCAGTATCGATTTTTCGGTGATGGAGGAGCAGCCGGGTGATGAAAATCCGGTGCCATTCAGTTTTCATACACCCAAAACGGAGGATTTTGCAAAAGAGCAGTTGCCCTGCTACATCACTTATACCAATATCGACACACATACTATCATCGCCGATAACTTTTACCGTGCGCCGCTTTTTACGGGTCAGATCGAGGGTGTGGGACCGCGCTACTGTCCCAGTATCGAAGACAAAGTGAACCGTTTTGCGGACAAAGAGCGGCACCATCTTTTTGTCGAGCCGCAGACGAAAGAGGCGACGGAGTACTATATCAACGGGCTTTCTACTTCACTACCTCCGGATGTGCAGCTGGATATGGTGCACTCGATCAAAGGGATGGAAAATGCTCGCATTGTCCGGTATGGTTATGCGATAGAGTATGACTATGTCAATCCGACAGAGTTGAGACACTCTCTGGAGACCAAAAAAGTGGAAGGGCTCTACTGTGCAGGGCAGGTAAACGGTACAACGGGTTACGAAGAGGCGGCGGCGCAGGGTTTGATGGCGGGGATCAATGCTGTTTTGGCCATCGACGGGAAAGAGCCGCTGGTGCTTAGGCGCGATGAAGCGTATATCGGTGTTTTGATCGATGATCTGGTGACAAAAGGTACCAAAGAGCCGTATCGGATGTTTACCAGCCGTGCAGAGTATCGGCTGCTGCTGCGGGAAGACAATGCCGACCTCAGACTTTCGGGATACGGATATGAACTGGGATTGGTTGGAGATGATTTTTACCGTAAAGTTGCCCAAAAAGCCAAAGATATTCATGAAGTTCTGGCGTATCTTGAAACACACTTTATCACCCCCTCTAAAGAGAATGGTGCCAGACTGGCTGAGATCGATGAAGCGCCGGTGACGGACAAAGTACCGCTGAAGCGGGTTGTCGGACGCGGAACATTTACGGTTGAAAAATTTGAT
>QNZT01000039.1 GCA_003978455.1 Sulfurospirillum sp. | reverse complement strand
TTGTTACCTCCAGTGATGATCCACATTTGACAGCCGAAGAGGCGCAGATGCTGCAAAAAGCGCTCGGGATACCGATGAAAGTACTTCATGAAGCGGGTCATATCAATGCACAGAGCGGTTACGGGGCATGGGTAAAAGAGTGGGTAACAGGAAATTAAAAAGGGATCTATTATAATACTGGTTAACATAATATATATTCTCTTGAAAAATATCGGCGCAGGCAAAGACTACTCTTTCGTGCGGTATTCCATCTTTTTGTGCTCTATTCCCTCCATCGACTTGAGCTCTTTTGCGCGTGTCATGAGATTGCCTTTGCCGCTGCTGAGTTTTTTGAAGGCGTCGTTGTAGGCGTGTTGGGCTTTGTGAAGGCTCTTTTCGATGGTCTGCATACTCTCCACGAATCCTCTGAACTTGTCGTAGAGGTCACCGGCTTTGCGTGCGATCTCTCTGGCGTTTTTGTTCTGATACTCGTAGCGCCATGAGTGCTCTATGGTACGCAGTACCGCCAGCAGCGTCGACGGTGATACAATGATGATGTTTTTGCGGTACGCTTTCTCATACAACTCTCTGTCGGCTTCGATCGCTGTCATAAATGCGGCTTCGATCGGGATAAAGAGCAGTACGAAGTCGAGTGTGGTAACACCCTCCAGCATTTCATACCGTTTTTTACTCAACTGTTTGATATGGATGTAGAGTGAGTCGAGGTGGGCTTTGAGGTGTCGTTCTCTGGCTTCTTCTTCTGTGGCACTGTGATACTGCTCATACGCTTTGAGTGAGACTTTGGAGTCTATGACGACATCTTTTTTGTCCGGCAGGTGGATGATAACATCGGGTTTGTAGAGTTTACCGTTTTCATCTTTATAGGCTTTTTGTATCTCGTATTCACGTCCTTTGGTCAAACCGGAGTTTTCGAGTACTTTTTCGAGGATCATCTCACCCCAGTTTCCTTGCAGTTTGTTGTCACCCTTGAGAGCGTTTGTGAGGTTGAGTGCATCCTGTGAGATGCGTTGATTGAGGTTTTTGAGTGCGTCTATCTCTTTGATCAGGGAAAAGCGCTCTTTGCTCTCCTGTGCGTAAAACTGTTCCACTTTTTGCTGAAAATTGCGGATGTTTTCGGAAAACGGGGTCAAAAGCAGCTTCAGGGACTCCTGCTGTTTCTGCGAAAGCGCACTGCTCTTTTGTTCGATCACTTCCCTGGCGATATGCTCGAACTCCTCTTTGATCTCCCTTCTGGACTCCTGTAAAAAGTCGATCTTCTCCTGTGCAAACGCCAGCTCCTGCGCCAGTTTCGTTCTGGCAAGTTCGGCTTCATGAAGTTCCCCGTTTAGCGCAGTGTACGCCTCCTGCACTCCCCTATTCTCTTCAGAAAGTTTTGTTATATAGTATGAAAAGCGTTTTGCCGATTTTGTATATATATAATAAAATATTATAACACTAAGGAGCGCGGCAAGCAGAAGTCCGATGAAAAAAGAGAATATATCCATACGGCAATCATAACGAAAGATTGATAAAAAGATGAGAAATATTTCAAGTTGAAATGTTTTTGCGGCAGGTGAGCATGAAGCTCACCACTCATATATGGGTACCCATATTAAAAGGGCCAGACAGATTCGACCATACGTGATCCCCACGGTTTTCGTGTCGATTCGCGGATATCTCCCTCTGTTTCGTAAAAGATCTTTGCATCGGCGATATATTTGGAGTTGATCGTATTTGCCTGGTCGATGTCATAAGGACGGATGACACCGGTGATTTTAACGATCTGCTTGGTACCGTTGAGCAGCAGTTCGCGACTCCCGGCGATAAAGTAGTTTCCGTTGTTGAGTATGCGCACGACCCTTGCGGTGATGGTCGCTTTGAACTTTTCGTTGCGCGACTGTGTGCCTGAAGCGGCAAAGTTGTTGTTGGAGTTGCTCTTAAAGCCTATATCAGTGATACCGTTGATCGCTCCGCCGAGGGATTTTCCGATACCGGCACTTGTACCGCCGAATATACCGCCGCCGAGATTGGTCACTGCGGTGTCGGTCAGTTTTTTATCTCCCTGTGAGGATTGGAAAGCACGTTCGTCGATGATCACGGTTACGATATCGTTGATATGCATCGCTTTTTTATCTGCAAAGAGAGGATTGCTACCCTTACCGAAGAGACTCCCCTCTTTCGCTTTGACTCTGGCGATATCACAGTTTCCGACTGAGTTGCTCTGCACATACTGCGGCGGGGTCATGTTGAGTACCGGTTCCACCTGATGCGATGTACAGCCTGACCAAAAGAGAAGAAATATTGACAAAATAAGCAATTTTTGCACTTTCATGAAATATCCTAACAAGATTTATGATAAAATAGAGCAATTTTAATGCCAAGGTAGGAGAAATGAGTCAAATCAAAGCAAAATTGCAACAGGATCTGAAAAATGCTATGAAAGAGAAAGATGTGTTCAAACGTGAAACCATCCGTTTTCTCATGAGTGCACTTAAACAGGTCGAAGTCGATGAGCGCCGGGAACTGAGTGATGACGATATATTGAAAATCATTCAAAAATCGGTCAAACAGCGTGAAGATGCCGCCAGACAGTACCGCGAGGCGGAGCGTCCGGATCTTTACGAAAAAGAGGAGAGAGAGGCGGAGCTGCTCAAAAGTTATCTTCCCAGACAACTTACCGAAGAGGAACTCAAAGAGGTCGTTTCCGCTGTGATCGCCCAGACAGGCGCTTCGGGGATGAAGGATATGGGTCGTGTCATCAAAGAGGTGATGGCAAAGGTAGGATCAAGTGCAGACGGTAAAAGCGTCAGCAGTGTGGTGAAAACTTTATTAAGCTGAACTGAATGTAAATGGATAATAAACAAAAATTATAAGGTGCTAACACAGCTTATGAAATAATGCAACATATTGAAAATAATCAAAGGAGAAAAAATGAATTTCAATACCCGCAAACAAGTCCCCTTGCTACTCTCTGTAGCAGTGGCTGTCGCGATCAGCGGCTGTGCCGAAAAACGTCGTTGTGACACTGTAGTTCCCGTACAAAAAGCGGTTTCACATACACAGGATCTAAAAGATTTACAGATCAAACAGCTTCAGGTGGCTATTGCCGAGGCGCGAGCGCAACAAGGCAAAACCATCATCAAAGAGGTCACCGTACCCGGTGAGAGTTCACTCTATCCGCCAAACGCTACACCGGGTCACTGCTATGCGCGTGTTTTGATTCCTGAAAAGTATCGTGTCGAAACAGAAAAAGTACTGGTAAAAGAACCTGGTGAAAAGCTTATCGCTGTACCTGCAAAATACCGATGGGTAGCAAAAAAAGTACTCATCAAAGAAGCTGCTGAAAAGATCGTAACAGTACCGCCGAAGTACAAAACAGTTACGGAGAAGATTCTGGTCAGCGAACCGGGTGAAAAAATCATCAGTATCCCACCGGTCTATGAGACAGTGACAGAGAAAATTATGGTCAAGCCTGCCCATACAGAGTGGAAACGCGGTCGCGGTACAATGGAAAAACTTGACGGTAAAACCGGCGAGATCCTCTGTCTGGTAAAAGTGCCGCCTGTCTATAAAACGATCACCAAAAAGGTACTCAAACGACCTGCACAGACCAAAGTGGTTCCGATCCCCGCCAGATACAAAACAGTTACCAAAAGAGTAGTTGCGGTACCTGCACAGACAAAAACGGTCATGATCCCTGCAAAATACAAGATCATCAAAGTCAAAGAGCTGGTCGAACCGGCAAGTGTCAAAAAGATCCCTGTTCCGCCTGTCTATAAAACAGTCACCAAAAAGATCAAAGTCGCCGATCCGATTCTCAAATGGGTACCGGTTGTCTGCAAATCAAATATGACCGGAAATCTTGTACAAAATGTGCAGGAAGCACTTCAGGAGAGAGGGTTCAATCCAGGACCGATCGACGGTATCTATGGTCCGAGAACCAGAGCTGCACTGCATAAGTTCCAAAGAGCGAATCACCTTGCAGTCGGCGGTATGACCAAAGAGACCTTACGCGCTTTGGGACTCTAATCCCATAGCAGAGGGCTTGCGCGCAGATAAATCGCGCTTCAATTTCCTTCATATAAGCCAGTTTTGCAGGAGGAACACCTCCTGCGTTACCGGCATACTCTTCCATCCGTTAGACTCCAGATACATCACCTTCCCTCCAAAATACCCAACCGCATACTTCTCTTTATAGATAGCGAAACGTCCCTGTCCAAAAGCTGCAAATATCGCTTCATGAGAGTCGGCTACCTCATAGTGCCGAAAATCATAACTGTGCAGCGCTGTCAGTGCATCGAGCAGAAACTCGTTTTTGCGCATCGGTGCGGAGAGCAGATACCATGCAGGGTAGCTGACGATCGGCTCTTCGACCAGATCAGAGACATAGAGGCGCTCCTTCTTCCTAAACTGCACTCTGCTTCCTCAGATACGCCAGTGTCTCGGAGATGATGTCGTCGTCATCTTTGGAAGCGGCTTTCAGATACTCCTTGGTGTCGTTTTCATACTCTATGGTGATATTCTGTTCATAGCTGCTGACACGTGAGATTCCGCACTGCAACGCCATGATCTTGATGACGATGATTTCAAGGAACTGTTTGGTCATGGTATCGAGTTTTCCGAAGCGGTCGATCATCTCCTCTTCGATCTCATAGACCTCTTTAGGGGTTTCACAGCGGCTGAGTCTTCTGTAGAGTTCCAGACGGATACGATCTTCCGCGATGAGATCACTGTTGAGATAGGCGCTGACGGAGAGTTTGATCTCGACCTCTTTTTTGGCGGTTTGCTGTTTGTTCATAAGGGTATTGAGCGCATCTTCGAGCATTTTGAGGTAGAGCGAGTAACCGATATTTTTGATATGCCCGCTCTGCGCCTCTCCGACGAGATTTCCCCCGCCCCGGATCTCCAGATCATGATAGGCGAGTACAGACCCGCTTCCCAGAAATGAGTTGGACTCCAACGCGATGAGACGTTTGCGTGACGCTTCACTCAGACGGTCTCTGTTTTCGACGACAAAGTAGCAGTACCCCTGCCTGCTGCTCCGCCCTACCCGACCGCGCAGCTGGTGCAGATCGGCGATACCGAAGTTATCCGCCCCCTCGACGATCATCGTATTGACATTGGGCATATGGATACCGGACTCGACGATGGAGGTGGAGAGCAGCAGGTCATATTTTCCCGCTTCAAAGTCGAGCATCTCTTTTTCCGACTTCGCGGGCGGTATCCTGGAGTGGAGCACGAGGATACGGAGTTTGGGCAGCAGCTCCTGCAACTCCTTTTTGCGCGACTCGATCGAGGCGATACGGTTGTGGATATAGAAAACCTGCCCTTTTCGCCGCAACTCACGCAGGATCACCTCTTTGATCAAGTTGTCGTCATACTCCTTGACAAAGGTTCTTACATCTTCACGATCCAGCGGCGGTGTGAGCAGCTGGGCGTACTGCTTGATCGAGGAGAGCGCCATGTTGAGGCTTCTGGGGATCGGGGTGGCGCTCATGGAGAGGACGTGGATATTTTCCTTGAACTGTTTGAGCTTCTCTTTCTGCTTGACGCCGAATTTATGCTCTTCGTCGAGGATCAGCAACCCGAGATTGGCAAATTCGACACCGAAGAGCGAATGGGTGCCGACACAGACGTCGATCGTCCCCTCTTTCAGCCCTTTGAGGATATCGGACTTCTCACGCGCGGTCGTAAAGCGGTTGAGTTTCGCGACACTGATACCGTAGCGGTCAAAACGCTCTTTGAGCGACTTGTAGTGCTGCGTGCTCAGCAGCGTGGTGGGTGCGATAAACGCCGCCTGGTAGCCGCTCTTGACCGTGGCAAAGATCGCATTCATCGCCACTTCCGTCTTTCCGAAACCGACATCGCCGCTAAGCAGCATATCCATCACGTTGCCGCTTCGGAGATCTTCAAATATCTGCGCTATCGCCTTCTTCTGATCGGCGGTATATTCAAATCCGGCGTCGTTTTGAAAAAGCAGCAGATTTTCATCGTCGCTGTTGATCACCGGTGCCTGTGTCAGTTCACGCTGTGCGGCGATCTCGATGATCTCCCTGGCGATCTCGAAGAGTTTGACTTTCGCTTTCTCCTTGAGTCTGGAGAAGGAGGATTTGCCCAGTTTGTCCAGTACGGCGAGGTTGCCGCTATCAGAGATGTAGCGGTCGATAACATCGAGGTTTTCCACCGGCAGGAGCAGTTTGTCCTCCCCCTGATAGACGATCTCTACAAAGTCACGCGTCACGCCGAGTACTCTGGTGTTGGTCAGTCCTTTAAAGATACCGATACCGTAGTTTTCATGAACGACATAGTCCCCCTTTTTCAGATCGTCCAGTACGATCGCCGCACGTTTTCTGCGCTTTTTGCGCTGCGGTTTGTTGAGAGAGAGGATCAGCTCGCTGTCGGAGAGGAGATTGATGATATAGGGTTCGCATATGCAGCGGTATGTCAGATCGTCCGGTACGGAATGCTGTTTGACGATCGCTTCGCTGTTCGCGATGAGGGTGATCTTTTTCGCTTTGTGATACTCCAGAAATGCAGCCAGATCAGGAGCTTCCACCTCTTTGTAGATACGGTTTTCCGGTAGCGCGGGGATACGCAGCAGATGCTCCTTTTTACTGCTTTGCGGGGTAAAGGAGAAGACCTCTTCGATCTCTTCATGAAGAGGTTGCACAAAAACAGGCTTCTCCTTTTCCAAAAGGTCCTCTGCCAGATCCTCAAGCGCCCAGAACCCGAGCGATGCCATATCCTTTTCAAAGGCGTCGCTGGGCAGCTTTTCAAGGCGCTGCATCACCACTTCGTACTGTGTCGCGTCGAGTGCGAAAAGCGCGGGATTGATCTCGATCTCCTCCAGCTCCTCCTTTTGCGACTTCTGTGTCTCACACGCAAAGGGGCGAATACTCTCTATCTCGTCGTCAAAGAGGGAGATACGGTAGGGATGCGGTGAATTTGTAGGATAGATATCGATGATATCCCCGCGAAAAGAGACCTCCCCTTTCGCTTCGACGATATCGACAAAGGTATATCCCCAGTGCAGCAGCGACTCTTTGAACGCTT
>QNZT01000124.1 GCA_003978455.1 Sulfurospirillum sp. | reverse complement strand
TATTATATCACAGAAAATTGAAGAAAACAACCGATACCCTACTACTATTTACAGATATTTACAGAAGATTAAACAATTTATTTACAATTTTCAGATAATATAGGGATATTTACAACAGGAGATATTATACTTCATGAAAATCATCATCGTTCTATCCACTCTTCTCTTGTCTGCATCGACACTGTTTGCAGAGACATATTACTACTCTTTTGGGAAAAAGGTTTTGTTGCAACCGCTTCCGCAAAGCCGATCTGTGGCAGACCATACTATTCGCTACTATCAAACCCCCTCGGGAGTGAAAGTCGGTGTGACGGATGAGATCATCATAGGATGTAAAGATATAGAAGCGTGCAAACCGATACTCGAAGCGTATCCTATCGCCTCTGTTGAAAAACTTTCAGACAGTCTTTATCTACTGAAACTCAACCCCGGAAGCGACCTCTTCAAAACAGCCAATGCCCTCTATCATGAAGCGCCGATCTTTCTATCCCATCCCAATTTCATCAAAAAGAGGATAAGCCGTTGAGAGGTCTGATCTATGCATTGGGTCTGTCGCTGCTGTTTGCGGGATGCGGCAGCGACAGTAGCAAAAAGGGTCAAAGCGTCGATTACCGGAAAAATTTCAATCCCTACAACGAACCATATTTTCAGTATCAGTGGTACCTCACCTATACCCAAAACGACTTCTCTCTCTCCGCCGGTATCGACCCGGATGCGAGTATTCATATCATCGATGCCTGGAAATACACCAGAGGTGCCGGTGTCAAAGTTGCTGTGATCGACAACAACTTTGAAATCACCCATAAAGATCTTGCTGCCAATGTAACAAAGAGTTACAACGCAGACCTGGAAAACTATGATGTCTCCAACGACAGTGACGAATCTTCCCACGGTACCGCAACAGCCGGATTTATCGCCGCAGTCCCAAACGGTTACGGCATACTCGGTACCGCACCGGATGCAAAACTGATCCTCGTTAAACAGTTTTATGACGACGATGCCGCCACGATACGGGCATTTGAGTACGCCAAAAAGCAGGGTGCAAGGATCATCAGCAACAGCTGGGGCACAGGACACGTCTCAGAAGCAGTCGCATTTGAGATGGCATCGTTAAAAGATCAAAACATCACCATCTTCTTTGCCAGCGGCAACAACGGTCCCACACTCACCAGCGCAAATCAAAATCTCGACGCTCCTGGTATTACAGATGAATCCGAACTGCCAAGCGTCATCGGTGTCGGTGCAACCAACGAACTCAACCAACTGGCAAGTTACTCAAACTACGGATCAAACATCGATATACTGGCACCTGGCGGTGAGTATCTGGGATTGTTAGGACTTGACGACACAGGATCTGCCGGAGTGGCATACACCAGTTACACCTTTCCCAACGGCTATATGCTCTATCTAGACGATGCCCATGCATTTGAAACAGGTACCAGTTTTGCCTGCCCCGTAGCAGCCGGTGTCGGAGCCCTGATGCTTTCGGTCAACCCTGCACTCACACCCGACCAGATACGTACACTTATCATCCAAAGTGCGGAAAAGATTGAGAGCGATTCTGTCTATTACAACGACAAAGGCTTTAATCTCAAAAGAGCCTATGGCAAAATAAATGCTGCCAAAGCAGTAGCACTGGCAAAGCGTTTTACAAACTAACAAAAGTTTCTGAAGCTAGATTTACCGCATCATATCTACCGGTTCAACACCCTTTTTAAGTATGATGATCTCAACCCGCCTGTTGCGTTGTCTGCCGGCTTCATCATCGTTCAGTGCTATGGGATATGCCTCACCGTAACCATGTGCCAATACCCTTTTGAGGTCAATTCCCTTTTCCACAAGCGCATTTTTGACAGCCTGTGCACGTCTTAGAGAGAGGTCTATGTTGTATGTGACACTTCCACTGTTATCTGTATAACCTTCAATCAGAACTTTTCTCTCCGGATTCTCTTCGAGGAACTCTGCAAGTTTGTCGATGGCTCTTTGTGCACCGGGAAGGAGTGTCGCTTTTCCGGTTTCAAAGAGTACGTCACCGAGTGTCAAAACCAGACCCCGGTTTGTCTGTTTTGCGTTTAACTCTTCCATCTCGTTGAGTTTCGCTTCTGCCTGCTCCATCTTCTTTTTCATGAGCAGAAGTTCTGTCTCTTTGGCTTCAAGCTCTGCCTTCTGCTTTTCCGTTTTCAGTCTCTCTATCCTATCTTCGAGATCTGTTTTTCGTGCACTCTCTTTGACCACTTCAAGTTCACGCTCCAGCAGATAGGAGAGATGGTTCGCTTCCTCTTTATCTTTGGCATGAAAACTGAGGTCATAGATCTTCCCTGCCTGAAAGAGTGCCAGCGGTGCTTTTTCTGTCACATTCGGATCGCTGATCATTTTTTGATACGCATTCTGAACATTTTGCAACTTCGCAGTAACCACCGGTTTGCTGCTGCATCCGGTCAGCAAAGCGACAGAGACTATTGCGGGAATATATCTTCTACTAAACATCTACTCTCCCTTCTTGTCATCGATAGTGACAAATTCATGTTTAAGCTTTTTCAACTCCAGATCCAGCGCATCTACCTTTTGCTGTAAAATCGCATTGGATGCTTTTATCTTCGCAACCCGTGCATCGGCAGTCGCTTTCTGGGCAAAAAAACGTGCTTCATCATACGACTTTTCCTGCATCTTCTTTTGTGCTTTTTCCAGATATTTTTGTGCACTTTCATAATAACTTTTCGCTTCTGTACGATCCTCTGCTTCCTGAGCATTTAAAAGCGCCATTTTCGCAGTCCGAAGATCCTGCACCGGCGGTGTCGAACTCGCACAACCACCCAAAATAGCTATCAAAAAAAGCAAACCCGACACAATATTGGTTTTAAATGACATCTCATTCTCCTTCTGTCTTGTAAAACAAACATCTTCATGATATAATAATTTTACTAATTTTACTGATAAAAAAATTTAAGTTTTAACTTATAAATCAAATATTTTGAATAAAAAAGGATAAATGTGCAAAAAAAAGTGTGGTTTTCCCTCATCATGACAAGTTTGCTTGCATCGGCACTTCATGCAAAAATCTCCAAAGAGTACTATGAAAACGGCAAAGTCCATTATGAAATCAACTATGCACAAGGGCAAAAAAACGGTATCACTCGTGAATACTACCCAAACGGCATACTGAAGGCACAGTGGAACTATCAAAACGACAAGCTTAACGGTGTCAGTGTACAGTACGATGAAAACGGACGCAAAACCGCTGAAGTCAACTTTGTCAACGGCATACAGGAAGGTATCACCAAAAAGTACGATACCAACGGTCAACTCAAGTTTGAACTGACTTATCAAAACGAAAAACTCAACGGTATCGTCAAAGAGTATGAAAACGGAAAACTAACAGCAGAGTGGCGCTACAAGGACGGTGTGAAAAACGGTGTCAGTACGGTGTACTACCCAAGCGGTCAAAAGAAACTCGAACTCTCCTATAAAAACGGCAAACTCAACGGCGTATCCAAAGAGTTTTTTGAAAACGGCAATCCCAAAGCGGAGTGGAACTATACTGACGGCGTGCTTAATTAAGAGACGCTAAATTCCGCCCGGCGCAGGCTCACACACAGATAAACCGCGCTTAAGGGCATATTCAGGGAGTTGAGCTATAATCTCAGCTTCAAATTCATTTTTGAAAAAATACCAATCAGGAGGTCGTTATGGCTTTGGATTCGGCTAAAAAGTCTGAAATCGTTAAACAATTCGGTAGAGGTGAGAATGATACAGGTTCTCCGGAAGTGCAAATAGCACTGCTTTCAAACAGAATCTCTTATCTGACAGAGCATCTGAAAACAAACAAAAAAGATCACAGTTCAAGACTGGGACTTTTGAAACTTGTCGGTCAGAGAAAAAGACTCATGAGATATCTCAAGAAAAAAGATTATGAAAAATACACAGAAGTGATCAAGGCTTTGGGAATCAGAGACAAATAGTCACTCCTCTTCAGACTGTACGGGGCACACCCGTACAGTAGCTCTTTTTTAAACAACTCCGTTAAAATTTCAACGTCGCCTGTATAGAAAGAAGATTTCCTATATTGTCCAGTACCTTTTGTGCTTTGGCATTACCCGGTGCATCTGCATCACGTAAAGCGTAGTTCACATCGATTCTGGTAGGACCTTTAAAGTGGTAAGAAAATCCTAAAGTCGTCGTTTTGAACTCTCTTTTACCCGCTTTGGAGTTGGTGAGACGATTGAGATAATCATACCGTGCAAGCAATTCCCATTTTTTCGGAACAACGTAATACTGTGCACTGACATAACCACCATCTGCTTCGTTATGTTTATCCGCAGCAATCTGGTACTCCCAGTTGACGCCATACGGGTCTGGATCTACATCTTTAGCACCGTTGAAAATCATACCTTTGGCTTTTACGTACTCTACATCAATCCTCAGACCATTATGAAAATAGTCAACACCCGCGCCATAACGCTCCCTTGTATAGTTGGTATTGTGCAGTTGCCTTTTACCTGTTTGATACCAAGCGAATCCTTTCACAGACTGAGTAAAATAACCTCGTCCTTTACCAAAAAGATATTCACCGGCAACATATCCATAGTAGGTCAGATGATCTGAGGCATTGGAAGAGCTCATGCCGGTACCACTACCGACCATACCTGCCACTGTCAAGGTGACATTCGGTTGTATTTTTTCCGTATGAAACAGTTCCACACCTCTGTCACGATATGCACCGACGGACTGTTGCGGTGCTGCCTGAAAGATTCCGGGCGCCACCTCTTTGGCATTGTTCGGTAAAAAACGCTCTAATAACAGTTGTGAACCGGCAGTGGAAAAATTTCGAAATTCCGAAGCAAATACGGCCCGCATCCCCTCTTCACTGCCCGGATATTTAAACTGTCCTACTCTCACATTGACATAAGGTAAGCCTCTGTATGTAATCGAAGCATCTGTAAGCACATTATGGCTGTCATGTCCGGCAGGTTTGGTGACACCATTTTCGCCCAGCTCCATCATGAAGAAGTAGTCAATGGTATTCGCTTTATCAAACATTCCCCGTACCGCCAGTCTTGCACGGTTAATTTCAAAGCTCTGTTGTGTATTAAGTGACGGCGGGAGCATCGAAAAGGGTGTCAGGTTTTTACCCGCATTGGGACCCTTTGTCGGGATAAAAATATCGCCATAGTTTTTCTGATATCCTGCCTGTATAAATCCCCATAATCTCGGCTTATTGTTATGGTTGGCAATCTTTTGTCCCCCCTTTTTGACAAATGTCGGTTCTGTACCGGCGATAGAGAGCCAGTCTGCCGCCTGAAGCGAGAGCGAGAGCGTCGATGCAGCCACAAGGGATAAAACAAATTTCTCTCTTTTTCTTAATCTCATCTCAATTCTCCCTATTTTATTTTGTGATCGCCGCGGATTTTATCCACATTCAGACCAAATTGTTTGAAATTACTGCGTACAGAGTGTTTCTCTTTCAATACTTTAGAGTTGTAGATACCCATTTCGCATTTCGGAGGGAGACGTTTTTGCAGATCAAAGGAGGCTCTGGGCTGTGCGTTGACATAGAGCATGATGTCCGCAGACTCCTGATCGCTGAGTGTTCCACCCTGACCGAGCGGCATATTTGACTTCACCCATGCAGAACCTTTGTTAAGTTTACTCATGCCGGCTCCGGTGTTGTAAGAGAGCCATTGCCCACTTTTATCTTTTCCCCAAAGCGGAGGAAAAGTACCCACACCTTCTCCATTTTTACCATGACAGGAAGCGCATTTGGCATCATAGAGTTTATGTCCATTGACATAATTGGCATGTGTCGCTTGTTTTTGTATCTTGGCGAAATGTTTGGCGCCACTCATCCAGCGGTCGGAATTCAGCGGACTGCATGGCATTTTGGTATTTTGCTTGATCGGCATACCTGTGGAAAGCCAGGTAATATAAGTCGCCATCGCAACAGAAGCCTCCGAATCGACTGGAATCCTTTTACCATTCATACTGCGCATAAAGCAGTTATTGGAACGATCCTGCAATGTCTGTACAGATTTTTCCCTTTTTGAGTAGGCGGGAAATGCAGTTGCCGTACCGATCCAGGTCGCGATTCCCGGCGCTGTACCCGGCTTTCCATCACTTCCCTGCAAATGGCAGTTCTTACATTTGAGTTTGTTACCGACATAATCTTTGGTCAGAGGGTGGGTGTCTGTTTCGTTCATGATCGCCTCACCCAGTTTGACCATCCGCCCGACTTCTCCCTTCGGGTAAGCTTTGGGTGCAGCAGTGGGTGTATCTGCAGCTAAAAGTTGCACACTGTAAAGACCAAGTAGTGCCGTGGCAGCCAGTGACTGACCGATTTTTCTCATTTTCATAACCATCTCCTTTTTTTTGGTATATGAAATATTAACACTGCCTGCGTCACTTTTACGTCACTATTTTTTTACGTATGCGGTCGAAATGTGTACGTAAATGTACTTCCTTTCTGCGGTGAAGTCGTTACGGTAATATCGATATGGTTTTTATCACAGATATGTTTGACGATACTTAGCCCTATTCCAAATCCGCCTTTGACCGTATCCTCGCGGCGATATCGCTCAAAAATCTTTTTTGTATCCTTGATCCCCACACCCTCATCCTGGATAACTAGCACTATTTTCTCCTCTTCATGAAAGAGTCTGACAAAAATCCTGCGTCTCTTTTCACTGTACTTGATCGCATTGGAGAGTGTGTTGTCGATGATCCGTTGTAACTCGATACGGTTGATCATGAGAGTAATGTTTTCGCAGATATCTTCTTCAATCACTATCTCTTTCACTTTGGCAAGATCTCGAAAAACTTCGACACGATTTCGCAGAAAATAGGAGACATCGATTTTTTCGGGCTTGTACTCCACATGGGTATGTTTGATATGGTATTCGATATCTTCATAAATCAATATCATACTCTGCATACTATTATAGAGCCGTCTGAGCACTCTGCTCTCCTCTTTTGCCCTTAGCGTTTCAAGATTGAGCTGCATCACACCCAGCGGTGTCTTGAGCTCATGCATCGCATCGTTAAAAAATGTACGCAGGTACCGGTTGAGCTGTTCAAGCGGACGCATACTGA
>QNZT01000140.1 GCA_003978455.1 Sulfurospirillum sp. | reverse complement strand
CTCCTATTTATCCTCTCACAGACGGTGCTGGGAAAGTATGCCGATCTCTTTTTCGGTGTGCACAATCTGGGGATTTCACAGCTTTATATCTACCTCTCTATCTTTGCGTTGCTGAGCTGGATATTTTACAAAACGACACTGCTGGCGAAAAAACGGGTGAAGTTTATCATCGTCCATTCGTTTATCATTCTGGGGGTGCGGGTCGCTTTTCTGCTCTATATCCTCTTCGGGGCGGAAACGATCGATCTGGATCTGATCTATCTCGATCTGTTTATTGTGCCGTTTGCACTGGTGATACTTTTCAACATGAAGTACAACTTCTCATTTCTGGCAAGTTGCAAAGAGAAAGTGAAACATCCGGCATTTCGCCATCTGTTTCTCAGGCGTATGAAGCAATTTATCCTCTTTTCCGCACTGACCTATATCATCAACGGTCTCTATATCTATACCAATCGTTATGCGATCATCTATATGGTAGATGAGAAGATGACCACCACACTGGCGGAGCTGGGGTATGCGATGAGTTTTGGAGGATTGATCATGATTTTCATCTCCTCCCTGCGCTCCTATTTTCTCTCGAAGTTCAATGTCTCGGAGATGGATGCGGTGATGGCGCATATCCGCAGACTAAAGCAGTACAGGTGGTATGTGCTGCTTGGCGGCGTAGCTGTTTCGGCGCTTTTTGCCGGTATCGTCTATCTGATCAAACCTGCCTACCTTTCGGTCGATTCGCCGGTGTATGTTTTTATCCTCATCTATGCGAGTATTCTGGTTGCCTATATGAGCCTTTTCAGTCTGCTCTCCAAGACATTCAATTTCAATATGCTGGAGCTGAAGCTGAATGCGATACGACTGATACTGGTGATCGTGCTGGTGCGTCTGCTTTTCGGTGAACATCCGATTGTCGGATTTGCGGCGATCAACATGGTCATCGTAGGCGTGGAGGCTTACTTCGCGCGTACCGTTTTGAGACGTATTTATGCAAAAGAGAAGAGAGGAGCGATGCGTGAATCAGCATAAAAAGATTATTTTGATCGGTCCCGGTTATACCGAAGATATGAAAAATGCCGGCGGGGTGACGGTACTGTTTGAGCAGATGCTGGAGGATTTGAGAGAGTCGGATGTCGATTTTCTGGCGATCAACTCCAACAAAAGTGCGCACGGAGGCAGTGCAAAGACTTTTTTTGTCGTCATGAAAACGTTTTTGACCAATATCCGTCACTACGACCATGTCTCCATCCACGGTACGGCAAATCACTATATCATGATCGCACCGTTTGTGATCTTTTTTGCCAAACTATTCGGTAAAAGTGTCAGTCTGCGCAAATTTGCCGGAAACTTCGACGATATCTATGAAAAAGGGGGTGTTGTCAAAAAGGCTCTGATCAGGTATGTCCTGCGCAATGCCGATCTCTCTTTTTTCGAGACAAAGTATCTGGTGGCGTACTTTAAAAAGTTCAATCCCAATACATTCTGGTTTCCCAACGTCCGCCGTCGTCCGCAGGATACCGCACCCAAAAGTGACTTCAGACACCGTTTTGTCTATATCAGTCACTTGAAAGACGAAAAGGGGACACCGGAGCTTCTGGAAGCGTGCAAAAGGCTCGATGATCGTTTCGATGTCACAATCTACGGACCGGTGCACGAAGCCAAATATACACCCGAGTATATCGCGCAGTACAATACCCGTTATGAAGGTGCACTGACTCCTCATGAAGTGGTGGAGAAACTGAAAGAGGCGGATGTACTGGTGCTGCCCAGCCACAGGGAAGGGTACCCGGGCATCGTCATCGAAGCTTACGCTGCGGGCAGACCGGTACTGGTGACCGATCTGCCCGCGATCGCCGAGATCGTCGAAGAGGGGAAAACCGGTGTACTGGTCGAGCCGAAAAATGTCGATGCACTGGTAGAGGGGTTCTATAAATTTACGGAAGAGAACTATCCGCAAATGTCACAAAACGCCTATGCCGCATTTGCGCAATTTGATTCGATGCCGCAGACAGAGAAGTTTCTGGAGCGGATAGAGGGACTCCGTTAGGAGTCTCTAGTTCTATCTGTTACAAAACTACGCACAGCGTTTTAAACCGTGCAATTTAAACAAATTTTTTTTATTAATATATTTAAACAAATTATCTAAAAAATTCAATATATTATATAAATTAAAATTATTATATTGACCTTTCTTCTAAAATTAAATTACACTTCAGAGTCGTTTAAAACAATGAATGTATTATAAGAAAAAATTTTAAAGACTTGGAGTTTTAAGCGTAGTATGGCGAAGTTGGTTACCCTCTATCGGAGATATTTTCTGTCTGTTTGTATGATTTTCGGGTGTTGTATCGCACCTGGGAAATTGTATGCTTTTGATTATAAAACATATAGCAAAGAGATGCGTCAGGTGCGTTCGCTGACACCCTCTGCGGGGACGCATGGAAATGTGAAAACGACCGCGCGTACGGAAGAGAAAAAGAGCAAGACGAAGATCGTCAAGGTGATCGTCGAAAAGCTCTTTGAGGCGCTTGACAGCGATGTTATACCGGCAAAGATGTTTCGGGCGTCGAACAGTGTTTCGTTCTATTTCAAACCCGCCAAAATCACCAAAATCGGTATCAAATACAAATTTTAGGTTTTAGTGATGCTGGATATATTAAAAGGTAAAACCGATATTTGCCTCTGCGTGACCATCCCATTCATCCTCTACATTGTCTGCGTCGGTATACTCCTCTACCCATCCCACTGAGACGTAGGATCTCGGACCGATCCGCATAGACATACCGACTCTGACACCATAGACATCATAATCATCATAGTCTCCCGAGATAAAGGTATGTTTGTAAAAGAGTCCGGCATAGGGATAGTTGGTGATACTGATTGGATAGTAGTAGGTCACAGGAACGGTGATCTGATGGATCTTCGGATCGTCACCGAAATAGCCGAGATATCCCAGACCGACAGAGAGATTGTCCTGTATAAAATAGTTGATGTTTGCTCCCGCGACGGTATAGTCGTTGCCGAATCCTGTACTCGAACCGAGTGAGAAACCGAAGTTTTTCTGACCTGCGGTAAAAAGCAGATCGGCCTGTGAAAGGGAAACAAGTAGTAGAAGCGTTGCTAAAATCTTTTTCATCATGATGCTCCTTTGAAAAGGATGCTGCCCAGACGCAGCATATTGGAACCGCAGCGTATGGCGAGTTCAAAGTCGTTGCTCATGCCCATGGAGCAATATTTTGCACCATCTTTTTTTAGTGTATCAAAAATTTGATAAGTTGTTTCAAAACTCTCTCTGATTTTGGCAGTGTCGTCGGTGTGTGCACCGATGGTCATGACACCTTTGGGGGAAAGATTCGGACAGCTCTCTTTGATCTTTTGGTATTCGTCAACCGCTTTTTCAGGGGCGATACCTGCTTTTGTCTCTTCCCTGGCACTGTTGATCTGGAGCAGAATCGGTTGTTTTCTGCCTTTGACCGCGGCACGTTTGTCGATCTCCTGTGCCATTTTCAGATCTTCGACAGAGTGGATCAGCATCGGATTGAGATCGAGGAGCATATTGATCTTGTTACTCTGGAGCCTGCCTATAAAGTGCCACTCCAGCGGCAGATCTTCGAGGGCTTCGACTTTTGCTTTCATATCCTGTACCCTGTTCTCGCCGAATGCCCGCTGTCCGGTAGCGTAAAATTCCCGGATAGCATCCTTATCGACATATTTGCTCGCTGCGATGATCTTGATGATCTGATGTTCGTTGGTCTCCAGCCGGATCGCTTCGATACGTTGCAAAACGGTGTCGAAATTTTGTTCATAGGTTGTCATTTTCTATCCTTTCATGATGCGTAATATATCGTTATAGGTGGTAAATGCCATCAATCCGAGCAGCAGTATCCATCCTGCAACAGTCATATTGTAAAATACCTTTTCACTCGGTGCTTTTTTAAAGATCATCTCATAGAGATTGAACATAATATGTCCACCGTCGAGTGCAGGGATCGGTAGCAGGTTGAGTACGCCGAGGTTGACAGAGATCAGTGCAGCCAGTGCCAGCAGTGTGGTGATACCGACGGCGGAAGCCTGAGATGTCACCTGTACGATGGAGACGATGCCTCCCATCTGATCTGCGGGGACGATTCCCTCGATCAGTTTTTCGAGAGAACGCACGATGATACCTGTTGCCCAGACGGTCTTCTCCCAGGCATAGGAGAGCACATCGGAAAGAGAGTGCATTGGTATCTTCATGAAGACTCCGGCAGGAGCGATACCGATCATCTTTTTCTGAATATCTTCTCCGAAAATCGACTTGGCTTTGCTGATGCGCGGTGTCATGACGAGCCGTACCTGTTTGTGGTCACGTTCGACAATGATCTCAAGTGCGCCGTCGGAAGTGGTGATGATCTTTCCGATGTCGTCCCAGATCTTGATCGGTTTGCCGTTGATCGCGACGATCTTGTCGTTGGGCATGATACCCGCAGCAGCGGCAGGGGACTCTTTCACCGTTTGTCCGACTACCGGAGCGAGTGCATCTGCGCCGATAATCGCGATGACGATATAGAGCAGAAACGCCAGTAAAATATTGGCAAAAGGTCCCGCCAGCAGGATAACGATCTTTTGCCACGGTTTTTTGGACATATAGCTGTCGGGATCGTCGCTCTTTTTGCTCAGATCGAAATCATCCTGTCCCTTCATACGTACAAAACCGCCCAGTAGCATCGGATAGAAGGAGTAGTTTGTCGCTCCCCACTTTTTGGTAAACATCGGTTTGGTGAATATGATCGGCATTCCCAGACCAAACTCTTCGACTTTGACGCCAAAATAGCGTGCTGCAAGAAAGTGTCCCCACTCATGAAAGATAATCAGCAGTGATAAAACCAGCAGTGAAACAAAAATACCCATTATGTATAAAATCCTTTGATATATTCCCATCCGGAATAGAGTGTGAGCACGACGGCTGCCCATAAGAGTGCATCGCCGTATGGCCAGTTCATGAGCAAAAATCCGATGGCGACCATCTGAAGTACGGTTTTGGCTTTTCCTGCCAGTGAAGCGGAGACGCTTTTGCCCTCCGCGGCTGCCTGAATCCGCAGTCCGGTGATGAAAAACTCACGTGTCAGAATGATAAAAACCGCCCACGGACTTGCCCGGTGCATATAGACCAGACCCAGAAAGCCCGCCAGCATCAGCATCTTGTCGGCAAGTGGATCGAGGATACCGCCGAGTTTGGTGATCTGGTTCCAGCTTCTGGCGATAAAGCCGTCAAAGAAGTCTGTCACCGAAGCGATGACAAAGATGAGCGCCGCCGTATAGTCTAGCCAGCTGACGTGGATACCGGCAAACAGTGTGTTTTGTCTGTCGACCAGCAACCAGAACATCAGCGGTGCAAGTGCGATACGAAGCAGGGCGAGGAGGTTTGGCAGGTTTAGCATTTTGTGTTGAAAGTGGTACCGCCCTCGACGAGGAGTGTCTGTCCCGTGATCCAGGAAGCTTTGTCGCTGCAAAGGAAGACGCAGGCGCCTGCGATATCTTCGGGTTGTCCGATTCTGCCCAGTGCGGAGATTCTCTCTGTCGCTTCCTTAACCTCTTCATAGTTGACAAATGCTTTGAGTGCATCGGTGTCGATCGGACCGCCGCTGACGGCATTGACACGGATGTTTTTCTCACCCAGTTCCATCGCGGCATAGCGCACCATCGCCTCCACGGCTGCTTTGTTGGTACCGTGACCGGCATAGTTGTCGATATAGGTGATGTTTCCGGTGGAGCTCATCGAGATGATCGAACCGCCGCCCACCTTTTCCATCCGTTTTGCCGCCTCCTGTGCGCCGATGACAAAAGCGACGACGGTGGCTGTATAGATGTTGTTGAGTCCCCGCGGTTTCAGTCTCATGAACTTTCCGTAACCGCCGACTACCGCACGTCCGTAGATCATTGCGTTGGAGATGAAGTAGTCCACTCTGTCGAAATCCGCGTCGATCTCCTTGAAGAGATTTTTGTACTCTTCAGGCTCCAGAACATTCAGTTTGTAGGGTTTTGCCTTGATGGCATAACTCTTTTCCAGGTCGGCAGCGATTTTCTCTGCCTCCTCTTCGTTGGAGTTATAGGTAAAGGCGACGTTGACACCCTCTTTTGCAAACGCGTAAGCGATCGCTTTTCCGATCCCTTTGGTCGCCCCGCTGATGACTAATGTTTTTCCCTTCATGATTATCCTTTTATCTTATATTTTTTCAGCGTCTCTTCGATCTTTTTCATATTTTCCGGACTCGGTTTGACCAGCGGAAGACGATACTCAAGCGTCGGCATCAATCCTGCGATATGCATCGCCGCTTTGATGGGGATGGGATTGGATTCGCAGAAGAGAACGCTGTTGATGTCATAGAGTGCATCGTTGATCGCTTTGGACTTTTTATACTCCTCTTTCATGCCGAAATGGGTCAGATCCGCGATCCTTCCCGGCATCAGATTTGCCGTGACGGAGATGACACCGGTTCCGCCGTTGGAGATCAGTGGATAGTTGATCATATCGTCTCCACTGATAACGGCAAGTTTCGGCTCTTTGGCTAGGAGTTCCACACAGCGTTGTATCGATCCTGTAGCCTCTTTGATACCATAAATATTGGGACATTCATGAAAGAGTTTGATGGTTGTTTCGGCAAAGAGATCGACACCGGTACGTCCGGGTACATTATAGAGTAGTACCGGGATGTCTATAGCGTTCGCTATCTCTTTATAGTGCTGAAAAAGACCATACTGTGGTGGTTTGTTGTAGTATGGAGTGACTGAAAGAATACCGTCTGCACCATGTTTCTGGGCAAACTGTGCCAGTTCGATCGCTTCGCTCGTGGCATTGCTACCGGCACCGGCAAGTACTTTGGTGTCGGTACCTTTACATACCGCAACGGCGATTTCGATACACTCTTTGTGCTCATGATGTGTCAGCGTGGCACTCTCTCCGGTTGTTCCGACGGGTACAACGGCATCGATACCGTTGTCAATCTGTCTTTTGATCTGCTTTTCGTAGGTCTCTGTGTCTATTTTACAGTTTTTAAATGGTGTGATAAGTGCGGTCATCGCACCGATGGGTCCACTCATTTGGCTTCCTTTGTCGTATTGTTTTCATGAAGTTCTCTTAAAATAACAGTG
>QNZT01000046.1 GCA_003978455.1 Sulfurospirillum sp. | reverse complement strand
AAGCCAACTCCAAGATTAATCTTCCCTGAAGATCCGTTGAAGACTACAACGTTGATAGGCTGGGTGTGTAAGCGGTGAAAGCCGTTTAGCTGACCAGTACTAATAGATCGTTCGTCTTACTTTACAATTTCTAAGACCATCACTTCCTTATTAAGTGTAATGACACTTAATAAGGTAATTGTCAATCGTTTATGGTTGATAGTGATTTTAGAAGCAGACTATTAACATATATTATCACTTCTTTTTAGCGAGCAATCGCTTGGAAAGCGCTTTTTTGAATAGCTATTAACCATGGACTATTCACCAATCACAGCGCAAAGCGTTTTCCAAGCGATTCGGGTGGCTATAGAGAGGGGGAAACGCCCTGCTCCTTTTCGAACCAGGAAGCTAAGACCCTCTTCGCCGATAATACTGCACCTTACTGGTGTGGGAATGTAGGTCGCCGCCCGTTTCGCTTTTCTCTTTTACTTTCTTTTTATCTAATTCATTTATCAATTCTATCTTTATTTTTTTGTATGTTATATCCTTGCAGTAAACTTTCATCATACCCGTACTGCTTAAATCGTAGCCGCACCGGGCGTGTTGTATGACACCGCTTCCCTGGATGGTTTTTTCCTGTGTGTATTTATCAAAGGGGAGTGCAAAAGCGATTGATCCGTAATTGTTTTGTATGTTTTGAAATCTCAGGGAAGGGAAGTCGATATAGGTGTCAAAAAGTATTTTTGTTTTTGTGCGTGTTTCATGAAGTAGTTTGTTGATGCTAACGGTAAGTTTTGTCTTTGTACGTGTCAGTTTACCGTGATTTTGGATATCGAGTGTGGTTGAGAGGTCAAATCTGATGTTGCTCTTACCGTCAGGTTTCAAAGCCTTTGTATCGATATTGAAATGGATATTCTCCGGTTTTATCTCTTTTATCCTGATCCCGCCGCACGCTTTGTCTCGTTCGGGTAAGGTTACAGGATCTGCTGTGATCGTGTCAAGAGGAAGATTTTCCTGCTGCATCGACTGTGCGATATCTATTTTATACTTCTCAAATGTTTGATAGAGTTTTCGGGCTTCTTCTCCCGACACTTTGGCAAATTGATCGGGATGATGTCTGAAATAGTGATAACCGTTCAGCGTATATTGCATATGCAGCAGTGTATCGATGCGGGATATTACTTTGTCTCTCAATAGGGTACGGTTGCTATCTTCATGAAGTGGATATCGATGCAGTCTGTAATGCAGAGGTACCGCACGCTGATGCAGAAGTTTTTCAAAGTATTGTGTCTGTTGAAAACTCTCTGCAAGATCTTCAGTCGGAATACCGGAAAGCTCTTTGGTAAAATACTCTTTGATGGTGATATCATCTGAAGGGATCTTTTGCAAGAACGCTTCCAGATCTTTTATGTTACCGGTATATTTTTGCAGTTTATGAAGCATCTTTTCATATGCCGCTTCCCCCAGGGTTTGTATATGATAGAGGATCAGGTGCTTTCCACCGGTTTGCACAGCTGATATATAGCTGTCGCCGAATCGTTTTGTGTTGTTGGTTTCATAAAATCGAGAGTGGCTCTTGAGATACGCTTCGTACAGATAGTTTGTTTCTGCGACTGCGATCGTGATGGTGTAACGGTTGATGTACGGATTGTTCATGAGCTTTTGTATAAAATAGTTTTTAAAAAATTTTCTGTTATAAGATAAATCAAGTAATTTGATAAAATCTGTGTAATCTTGCACTATTTTTATAGAACTACTTCTGTATTGATTGAGTTCTCTGATGTCGCAATAGTGCTTTGAAAAAGGTGATTTTCGCACTTCGCCCAGTAGTGTGTCGTATCCGAGACCACACTCTGCGGCAGATATTTCTGCCGATAGGTAGGGTATCAAAGGGAAGGAGAGTGCCCAAAGCAGTGTGACAGGAGTTTTCAATGATAACCTCAAACAGAAATATTATATTTGTTGTTTAATATCTTAGCCCAATTTCTTTTTACCTAAAATTTAATATGACAATTAGTTCATGAAGAGATCACTCCTTTTGGCTCTTTTTTAAGGTTATTTTGTTAAAATCTCGTCTCTCATATAGGCGCCCTTAGCTCAGCTGGATAGAGCATTGGTTTGCGGTACCAAAGGTCGCAGGTTCGACTCCTGCAGGGCGCGCCACTTTTTGTAAATTCTGCTGATACTGTTTCTTTCAAAAATTGATCCTTCTCCTTTACATCACATCTCTAAAATGCTAAAATGTGTTCCAAATTTATTTAGATGGAGTATACATGGATCATATTGATTTTATCTCGTTGGGTATAGGTGTTGCGATAGGTGTTGTACTGTGGGGGATCAAGAGTTTTTTTACAGTCCGCCACTACAAAAAAGAGCTCAAAGAGTATAAAAGTCATCTGGAGCGACAGATGAAACTGACACAGCACGGTAGTCAGAAGATGGAAGAGGAGCTGGAAAAACTGAAAAAAGAGAATGAAAATCTCCGTGTTACGGTAAAAACACTTGGGCAGAAACCAGGCAGAAACGAACTCAGACTGCTCAATATCTACGATTCTGCACTTAGAAAGATGATGCTCAAAGCGCCCGGCTTTGCACAGGGATGGGAACTCTCCATGCAAGAGGCGGAACGCGAATATGAGGAGAACGAAAAGGGGCTCAAAACTGTCATCAAAAAAGTGTTCGGTCCGAGTATCTCACACAAAACTGATATCACCGACGTGGAGCAGGAGTAACTCCGGAAGGTTTTTTTCTTTTGCTTCTGTTGGTATCTGCCGGCGGTGCCAAAGGCTTGTAAAATTCGTACACAAGGGGCTCTTCCCCCTTGAACTGGATATAGATCAGAAGATTATCTTTTTTCTTCGATTGGTATATCTTAAACACTTCACACTCTTTGGGGATGATACTCATATGATAATAGGCGTTGTTTCGCGCAGTCATCTTCCGAAACGGCAGGGTCGATTCAAAACGTACCAGTTTTTTCAGATCGGGTTTGATAAACCAGGTGACATAGGGATAGTCGATATCAAAGAGTGAATTGGTCGTCTGCATATCGGCGAAACTGTTTTCATGACCTTCTAGCTTGAGATTGAGGGCAAAAAAGAGGTCTTTTTGCATCATCGACACCAGTCGCTGGTTATAGAAACTGCTTTGGCTCTTTTTGGAAAATATCTGGTTCGATTTTTGGAGATTGGCAACTGCCGCATAGAGAAAATAGACGATGATCCCCAGCAAAAATATGGAGAGTATCAACTCGATAAGGGTAAATGCCGAACGTGTTTTTTGCTGCATCATTGTATCTTTATCTTATAGACATAGGTGGAGTTGTGTTTATCCGAGATCGTGATTTTGTCAAATATGAGTGTGATATCGGCTGCCTGTGCCTGCCCGGTATCCTCTGCTTCACCGGAAAAGAGTGAAGCATCTTCATCTGTATCGTCACTGCCGTCTGCAAATGGGCTGAACTTGCTATACTCTTCCTCTTCATAGGCGACTTTCTCCTTCTTGAGAAACTGTCTGACTTTGTCCTCTTTGATCGTATAGTCTGTCCGTAGAAAATCGAAGAGCGTTTTCTCTTTATGGTGGTATTTTTCGTCATTGTGCATGATGGGGATAGAGCTGAGTCTGTCAAATCGTGCTTTCTGTTCGAGAAAAGCGAAATTGTTTTTGCTGTTCATGGAGATCTGAAACAGACCTGTGGCGACAACGGCAAGAATAGTCACAGATACGAGTACCTCTATGAGTGTAAATGCGTTTCTATTCATGAAATGTGATCTTCTTCTCTTTTTCATGTGTAAAGAGTGCCAGTGCCTCTTCCAGACTCTCCGTGACGTTGACATCCTCAAAATAGGGTGGAAATATATAAAACTTCTCATTTTGTGCGATGATATAGCTGGAACCGCTACCGTTTGGGAAGATGGTGTACTGAAAACAGACCGGCTCGAGATGCTCGTCAATCACTCTCGGCGGGAAACTGATTTTGCGTTCATGTCCGAAAGGGTCGCTTTTATAGACAGTGATGTTTTGAAACAGTTCCGGTTTGAGGTTGATCTTCATCTTCTCCTGTAGATCACCGTTTACCAGCAAAGCAGACTTTTTGCAGTGGTCATAGAGCACCAGATCTAGTCTCTGTCCCTCTTTATGTTTTTGCATCATGACATCTCTCAGTGAGTCTAGTCTGACGATTTTCATGTGCTGTTTGGGATCGAATTTGCCGAGTACCAGCGCATAGACGATACCGATGATCATGACGACGACCATCAGTTCAAAAAGGGTAAAGGCATTTTTAGCGTGTTTCACGGTTCGTATTATCCAAATTATTTTATTCATTATAGCAACATATCTTTTATGCTATGATAATAAAATTAATTTTTCGATAAGAGAGAAATATGCAAAAGAAGAGAATATTGTTGTTAGAGGATGATGTGACGTTAAATGACACCATAACAGAGTATCTCGAAGAGCAGGGATACGATGTCGACAGTGTTGAAAACGGCGAAGATGCGATCGACAAGATCTATGAAAAGAGTTACGATCTGCTGCTGCTCGATGTCAAAGTGCCGCAGATCAGCGGTTTCGATCTGCTGAAGCAGGTACGGGAAAAGGGCAACACCACACCGGCGATTTTTATCACGTCGCTCGATTCGATCGATGATCTGAGCGAAGGGTATGAGAGCGGATGCGACGACTACATACGCAAACCATTTGCGCTGAAAGAGCTTTCGATGCGTATGACAACGATCTTGAAAAGAGACTTTTTTCATACAAACAATGAAAAGCTCAAAATCGATAACAACATCGAATACGATATCGACGGAAATATTCTCTATGTGGATGGCAAGGAAGTTACCCTCAACAAAAAAGAGTCGAAACTTCTGAAACTCTTTTTGCAAAATCAAAATCAGATACTCTCTCATGAACGGATTTACGATGCGGTGTGGGATTATGATGAAAACGCTTCCGAAGCGAGTCTGAGAACATATATCAAAAATCTGCGTAAAGTACTAGGAAAGGAGAAGATTGTCAGCATCAAAAAGCAGGGCTACAAATTTACACAAAGCTGAGCGTAAGACCCTTATCTCTTTTTTATTGCTCTACTCCCTCTTTTCGATCGTTTTGCTGGCTATTTCAGGTTATCTCTACTACTCTTTGCAAAAGGATCTGATGCTGGAGGGGCAGATCAACAAACTTCAGGAAGATTCATATCGTCTCATCTCAAGACTTCGCTATCTTCATGAACATATCGAGGAGGATCGTACTTATCCCCGTTTTCCCGGGTTTCGATCCGCTATTTACGACAGTAGCAAGAAGTTGATCTTTACAACCCTCGACGAGGAAAATGCCAACCTGGACAAACAACTTTATACTGTCAATGACAACATACATTATGTACGTCTTCTTGAGTCTTATTATCTTGGTGCTATGTATATCGTGATCGAAGTGAAAGATAGCGGTCAGTGGTTTACCTATATCAAGAAAGAGGTTATTATTTACGGTATTATTCTTTTTGCTTTATTGCTTCTTGTGGGGTATTATCTGTTTCGGATGATGCTCTCTCCTATGCGCAATAGCCTCTCCCTGCTGGATCGCTTCATCAAAGATACCACACATGAACTCAACACACCGATCAGTTCGATTTTGACAAACATAGAGATGATAGACGAATCGAAACTCGATCCTGCATTACAAAAAAAGATTCGCAGAATCGATATCGCTTCCAGAACCATCTCCAATCTCTACAAAGATCTGACCTATGCGGCACTTGGAAACCGTGTCACTTCCAGAGATGAAAAAGTCAATATGTATCTACTGCTCAAAGAGCGTATCGACTATTTTAAAGTGATCTCATCCTCAAAAAATATCAACTGTATTACAGATTTGCACCCGGATGTCTATCTGACGATCGACCGGACGAAAATCACAAGAGTGATCGACAACCTCTTCTCCAATGCTATCAAATACAACAAACGGTCGAGTTTTATCAAAGTGACATTGCGGGAGGGGTATTTTGAGATAGAGGATGGCGGTATCGGAATCAGTGACGAATCGATGCAGAGTATTTTCGACCGTTATACCAGATTCAACAAAAGCGAGGGTGGATTTGGACTTGGACTCAATATCGTCAAAGCGATCGCGGACGAGTATGGTCTGGAGATCAAGTTTACATCTCAGCCGGGAGAAGGAACAAAGGTACGGATATCATGGAAAAAATAAAAGAGATTGTCATAGTGCTGTTGCTGCTGTTTTCAGCGGCTCAGGGAGGGGAGCAGATGAGCGGGGAGGAGATATATCAGCAAAACTGCATGAAGTGTCACAAACAGATGTCTTTGACGATGCAAAAGATATTTATGCGCTATTTGCTGAAGTATAGCAGTGAAGTTTCTGTAAAGTCAGCGCTATTTGATTTTTTAAGGGAACCTAATTATTTTACGTCAGCACTGAGAAAGGATCAGATTATGCGATATGGTTTAAAAGGTAAATCTACCCTGACAGACAGGCAGTTACGTAAAGCGATCGATACCTATTGGGAAAGATATAAAATCTTCGGAAAGCTAAAGTGATTTTTTAGCGAAATTGTACTATAATTTCCACAATTACTTCACTTTTATCTTTTATAATTGTGTTGTAATTAAAATTTAAGGAGACAAGATGAAAAAAGTAGTTTTAACATTGGTAGCATTAGGTGCGATGAGTTTTTTGGCGGCAGACGGTGCGGCGCTTTATAAGAAGTGTGCAGGTTGCCATGGTGCAAAAGGTGAGAAAAAAGCACTCGGTAAATCTGAAGTGATCGCGGGCTGGGACGCTGCAAAAATTGAGGAAGCACTGAAAGGTTACAAAGCCGGTACAAGAAACGTACACGGTATGGGCGGTCTGATGAAAGGTCAGGTTGCTTCTTACTCTGATGCTGATATCAAAGCAGTTGCTGAGTACATCCACGGTTTAAAATAATTTAAAACCTCTATCGCGACACTCCGGGTTTGCCCCGGAGTGTCTGCCTCTTTCCAACACTTTCTATACCTTTCCAAATCCTTTTTTTTATTCATTATTCTGATATATTATGCTATACTTTTGACAATATAGTGCAGGGGACATAGCATGAATCATAATGATATAGATATCACCGAAGCGATCATCCATGATGATTACATAAAAAT
>QNZT01000089.1 GCA_003978455.1 Sulfurospirillum sp. | reverse complement strand
CAACGACAACACAAAGCGGCACAAGTATATAAGCCCAGCCAAGCAGCATATTTTGCGCAAATCCTTCTCTTCCGTTCATGACAAGGTAGATTACGATATAAAAAATAGGCATCGAGAGCAGAAAGCTATCTGTAATAAAAGCTTTGAGCTTGTCTAAAATACCGGCATATCGGTATTGCGGTTTCTCTTCCACCGCACGCTTTTCACTTTTTGGCGCAACTCTGTTTTGTTTTACATCTCTCCATCGCATGGCGTTACCTCAATATCCGTGGAAGAGTAATTCCTGTCTGAGACTGGTACTTCCCTTTTTTATCGGCATACGTCACTTCGCATGGCTCATCTCCCTCTAAAAAGAGCACTTGCGCTATACCTTCGTTGGCATAGATTTTGGCAGGCAACGGAGTGGTATTTGAGATCTCGATCGTGATATGCCCCTCGAAACCGGGTTCAAAAGGTGTGACGTTGACGATGATCCCGCATCTTGCATAGGTACTTTTTCCCAGGCAAATCGCCAGGACATTGTCCGGCATACGAAAATACTCCACCGTGCGTGCAAGTGCAAATGAGTTTGGCGGTATGATCGCTATGTCTGATGTAAGGTCTATTACATTGGCTTCGTCAAAATTTTTAGGATCGACAACAGTTGAGTTGACGTTGGTAAATATTTTAAATTCATTGCCCACACGTATATCGTATCCGTAACTGCTTAATCCGTAGCTGATGACATCTTTGCCTATCTGCTCTTCACAGAAAGGATCGATCATCTTTTCATTGAGTGATTTTTCACGTATCCATTTGTCGGATTTTAATCCCATGCGTCCTGCTTTGTGTTTGTATTGAATTTGGTTCATTATAACATAGCAATATTTAGCCGAAGGAGCGAAGTTGGAGATCTCCTAAACATTTTTACGTTATTATTACGCAAATATTGAGGAGATTTTTATGAAGCACAATGAAATTAAAGAATTAATATCCATATTTGATGAAAGTGATTTAACAAAATTAAAAATAAATAATAAAGAATTTTCCATTACGCTTGAAAAAGGTACACTCGCAGTAGCCGCGCCTGTCGTACAGGGACTGCCTGCACCGGTAAGAGAGAGTAGTCAGACGCCTGTTGCAGAGAGTGCCGCCGCTGCCGATGCGGTTTCTGCCGCAAGCGATGCAGTTACGATCGATTCGCCTATGGTCGGTACATTTTATGTAGCACCGAGTCCGGGAGCTCCCGCTTTTGTGAAAGTCGGTGACAAGGTCTCCAAAGGACAGACGATCGGTATCGTAGAGGCGATGAAAATCATGAACGAGATCGAAGCCGAGTTCGACTGTATTATTCAGAAGAGAGTGATTGAAGATGGACAGCCGGTAGAGTATGGCACACCGTTGTTTGAAGTGGAGAAGATCTGATGGCTATCGAAAAAATCCTGATTGCCAACAGGGGTGAAATAGCGCTGCGTGCGATTCGTACGATCAAGGAGATGGGAAAACAGGCGATTGCTGTCTATTCACAGGCCGATAAAGATGCGCTCTATCTACAGTATGCCGATGCCTCTATCTGTATCGGGAAAGATCGATCCGATCAGAGCTATCTCAATATTCCCGCGATTATTTCAGCGGCGGAAGTGAGCGGATGCGATGCGATTTTTCCCGGTTACGGTTTTTTGAGTGAAAATCAGGATTTTGTCGAGATCTGCAAATACCATGATATCAAATTTATCGGTCCGGATGTGAAAGTGATGCAGTTGATGAGCGACAAATCCAAAGCCAAAGATGTCATGAAGAAGGCGGGCGTTCCGGTGATTCCCGGAAGTGACGGCGCTATAGAGAGTGTCGAAGAGGCAAGAGAACTGGCCAATGAGATGGGATATCCTGTCATCGTCAAAGCCTCTGCCGGCGGTGGCGGTCGGGGTATGCGGAAAATCGAGAGTGAAGATGAAGTGGAAAATGCATTTCTTGCAGCCTCTTCCGAAGCACTCAGCGCATTTGGCGACGGTACGATGTATATGGAAAAGTTTATCGAAAATCCGCGCCATGTGGAGGTACAGGTTCTTGCCGATCAGCACGGTAATGTCGTTCATCTGGGAGAGCGTGACTGCTCTTTGCAAAGAAGACACCAGAAACTGATCGAAGAGTCCCCTGCCCTCGTGCTCAATGACGAGCGGCGCAAAGCACTTCATGAAGCGGCTGTCAAAGCGACACAATATATCAAATATGAAAATGCCGGAACCTTTGAGTTTCTCGTGGACAAGCACGGTGATTTTTACTTTATGGAGATGAATACCAGACTTCAGGTGGAACACCCCGTCAGCGAGATGGTCAGCGGCGTGGATATTATCGAATGGATGATCCGTGTAGCGGAGGGTGAAGCGCTTTTTTCACAGGAGAGTATATCTTTCCGCGGTCATGCGATCGAGTGCCGGATCACGGCGGAAGATCCGGTCAAGTTTATCCCCAGCCCCGGGAAAATCACCAAGTGGATAGTCCCCGGCGGCAGAAATGTGCGTGTCGATTCACACGCGTATCAGGGGTATGTGGTGCCGCAGTATTATGACTCTATGATCGGCAAACTGATCGTTCATGAAGATACCCGCGACCGTGCTATCGCAAAGATGAAAGAGGCACTGCGTGAATTTCAGGTAGAGGGGATCAAAACGGTGATCGATTTCCATAAAGCGATGATGGACAACCCAGATTTCAAGAGCAATAACTTCGATACAAACTATCTCTCATAAGTAGCCTGCAATACAACCCAAAAGTTCCCTGACGGAACTTTTGGAAATCAAGATTTACTGAATGATATCGCAGCGAATGTCACTGTTTGGAATAGTTATCTTATCCTCTTCGGTATAGGCGCGGATATGGTTTTGGGTGTCATTGAAAAAGATTTTGACGCGCACAGTTCCCTCTCGGGTTGAAGGACAGTAGTTGACTCTGTAAAAGCTGCTGTTGTACAGGATATAGTTGTATGTTTGGCTAAAGGCATCTTCTATATTGTTTTCAGAAGCTTCAAAATGGCGATCTTTGCCACTGATCTCAATCAATGTTTTGTTGTCTGCATTGCCTATGCCGATAGTATAGTACTGTATATTTTTTTTGAGTGATTTGAGCATCTTTTTTTTACTTACCAGATCGGCAAGATCACGACCATCTGTAAAAATAACCACAGCACCCATTTTAAAAGTTTCCGTACTTTCACAATTGATCCAGCTGCATACCTTTTCACCGCTTTGTATTACCGCGCCGTAGAGGTTTGTAGAGTTCTCGTAGCCTTTGAGATATTGCTCTATAAAAGTGCTGTCTTTGAGCCTGTTGATCGCCTGATTGAGTATATCGACATTTGAGGTCGGGTATTCGGTTTGTCTCGTTAGTGGCGCTATCTCTCTTTTCGCATTGAAGTAATAGATAGAGATTTTAAAATTTCCGTTTGTGATGATGTTGTTGACAAATGCATGTGCGGCATGAATCAGCTGGTTGCAAGTTGTACCTTCTGTGTTACAACCACCTTCGATGATGGAGCCGGAAAGATCGAGCAGAAGCATCACATCGCTTTCTATCTCGTTATTGCTCTTTTCGATACCGATAATACTCTCTTCCTTGTGCTTGTTGTTTTCGTACAAACTGTAATATTTATAATTTTCAAGAGCATCGTTTTGTGCGTATATTTTAGGCTTGTTCAGTGTGCGTATGATCGTTTGATAGTGTCCGTCTCCGGGCATATCTCCCGCGACAAAGTGGCTCTTTTCAACTGTGATAAATTCAAGTTTGCCACTGGATTTTGGTCTCTTTTCAGAATCAGAATCCGCGGTTCTGCCGCATCCGCTGCTCCAGAGAAGAATCAACGTAAATATGAGTGTTTTTAACATAACGTTCCTTTAGGGCTTTCTGAGTACTTTGATATCCGCTTCCGATTTTTTCTTTTCAAAGTATGCGATCAGATTTGCTTGTTCCTGATCTTTCATGAGCTTCATGAAGATGTTTTTTTTCACTTGTTCATAGGGTGCTGTAACTGCTCTGCCTTTTCTCTCTACAAAAAACATTGCTGCCTGGTTTTTCCCGAGGTTTACGATCGGAGTGAAATGCTTGAGAGGCGTTTGCATCAGAAGTTGTACCAACTGCGGATTGGTTTTGGTGGGATCGACTGTTCTTGGGGTGATTTTGACATTGGGTAGCATCAGCATCGGTTGCATCTGAATCGCCTGCAAAGCCCTTGGATCGTTGGAAAGATACTCCTGAATCTTGATTTTTCCCGGAATTGTGAACATTTTTTTGTTTTTTTGGTAAAACGCCCTCATCTCCTCTTCAGTGGGTTTTCTGAGTTTGCCTCCCAGAATTTTCTGGTACAGTTTCTCTTTTTTGATCTGCTTTGCGATATCTTTTTTCAAAGAATCGATAGTTTTCCCCTCTTTTGCCAGTGCATCCTGAAATTGCTGAGGGGTCATTTTATTTTGCTGTGCGATCATCTCGATTCGTTTGTTGACCTCGTCCGGCGTGGCGTAGATACCCTGTTTTTGCATCTCTTCGAGTTCGATTTTCTCCTGTATCAGCGCATTGACAGCATCCTCTTTGGGAATATGCACTTTCTGACTGAGTGCATTGATGTCGTAGAGTGTGATAGGTTCACCGTTGACAGTCATCGCGACCGCACCAATCGTTCTGGCAAAAATCGGGGAGAGAATCATCGTTAAAACTAAAAAATATTTTATCATAGTTAAAAATCCTTGTATTTTTCAATAATTGAAGATTATAGCACATTATGATAAAATTGATCCCAAAAAAGGCATATAATGATTACGACAAGATTCGCTCCCAGCCCTACCGGATATCTGCATATCGGAGGGCTCAGAACAGCGCTTTACAGCTATCTGTGGGCACGCAAAAACAGTGGCAGATTTCTGCTCCGTATCGAAGATACCGATCTGAAAAGAAACTCCAAAGAGGCGGCTGAAGCGATCGAAGAGGCGTTCAGATGGGTGGGGCTTTCTCATGATGATGAGATCGTTTACCAGTCTGAAAGATTTGACCTTTATAAAAAATATATCCAAAAACTGCTAGACGAAAAAAAAGCTTACTACTGTTATATGAGCAGAGAGGAACTCGACGCCCTGAGGGCGGAGCAGCAGGCACGAAAAGAGCGACCGCGTTATGACGGGCGTTACAGAGATTTTGAAGGGACACCGCCTGCGGGTGTGGAACCGGTTGTGCGCATCAAAGCTCCGACTGAAGGAACGATCACCTTTACAGACGGCATCAAAGGTGAGATCAGTGTCAGGGCGGAAGATGTGCTTGACGACTTTATCATCGCCAGAGCGGACGGCACGCCGACCTATAACTTTGTTGTCGCTATAGACGATGCCCTGATGGGGATCACGGATGTGATCCGGGGAGATGACCACCTTTCCAATACCCCTAAACAGATCGTGGTTTATGAAGCACTCGGATTTGATCTGCCTAAATTTTATCATGTGCCGATGATCCTGAATCCCAACGGTAAAAAACTCTCCAAACGTGACGGTGCGATGGATGTGATGGAGTATAAGCGTATGGGGTATCTGCCTGAAGCGCTGCTCAACTTTCTGATACGTCTGGGCTGGAGTCACGGTGATCAGGAGATATTCTCGTTTCAGGAGATGCTGGAATTGTTCGATCCCAAAGATATCAACAAGTCTGCATCGGCATACAATGCGGAGAAACTGTTATGGCTCAATGCCCACTATATCAAAAATGCAACGTATGAGCGTTTGATAACGGAGTTGCAGGATTTCGATGTCAATATTGCAGATCATGATAAGAAGGAGATTTTGGTAGATGCGTTGCGTGAGCGTGCCAAAACGATGGTCGAATTTGCACAGATGGCAAAAGCGATCATAGATCGACCGCAGGCATACGATGAAAAAGCCGTGAAGAAGTTTATCGGCGAAGATTCGCTGGAGATATTGAAAAGATATGCCGCTTTTTTGCAAATTTCCGAAAAGGCGTTGCATTTGCCTGTCGATTTTGAAGAGGTGACAAAGCAGTTTATGGCAAAATATGACCTGAAAATGAAAAACCTTGCGCAACCGCTAAGGATATCTTTGGTCGGTACGTCGGTCAGCCCTTCGGTCTATGATGTATTGAGTATCCTCGGTAAAGATGAAGTGATTTACAGGATCGAAAAATTTATAGAGCATATGAAAAAAGCGTAGCGTCAAGATAAAAATGCGGGGAAATATTTTTGCTATCTCTGAAACACCGCAAACAGGGGAACTGACAGAGGAGATACTGCACTATAAAAATGTACGGATCAAACGTATTGTCAGTTCAGATCAACTGGAGAGAGATACTTTTTGTCAGCAAGAGGCGGAGTGGGTCTGTCTGCTGGAGGGAAGTGCTGATATAGTGATGGATACACAGACGTATCATCTTCAAAAGGGTGATTTTCTCTTTATCCCACCGCTTCATGAACACACCGTTACAAGTGTGGCAAAAGGTACCGTGTGGCTGGCACTGCATATATACGAGGAGGAAGTATGAGTATCCAGGTTTTTATCACAGGCGGTACGATTGCCAAAAAGTACGATGAGATCAGAGGTACGCTGGTGTTCGACAGTGAACATCTGCACAAGATACTGTCACAAGGACGATCCACTGCTGATGTCGATATCGAAACCCTGATGTTGAAAGACTCTCTGGATATGGATGAGGTGGATCGTGAAATCATCTACCAATCCTGTCTCTCAACAGCGTCAGAGAAGATACTGATAACCCATGGTACCGATACGATGGTCGAAACTGCCACAAAACTTGCGGAGATATCCGGCAAGACGATCATCTTGACGGGTGCGATGGTTCCCTTCGCTTTTAAGGATTCCGATGCTCTGTTCAACATCGGTACTGCATTCGGTGCGTTTGGTGCCTCTCTCGCACACGGCGTCTATCTTGCGATGAACGGGCAGATATTTCTCTATAACGATGTCTATAAAGATAAAGAACGCGGAGAGTTTTGCAGTTTGAGTTAAATACAAAATTTTTTGTGTTAGTATAGGGCACATCTAAAAACCCTGGCTATTCATAATGGGCTTAGAAGGGGTGAGATTTGCAAAGAGATTTTCGAAATCCTAGCCGAAGCTAAGATGAGGAAATATCTTTGCAAAGATT
>QNZT01000106.1 GCA_003978455.1 Sulfurospirillum sp. | reverse complement strand
CTCTCCGACGCACGATGAACCGCGCTTATATTTACATTTATTAACGCTTTTGGAACAAAGTCCCAAATGCTACGCTAACGCTAAGTTCTCCTCAGCGGAGAGCTCACGCGCAGATAAACCGCGCTTATATTCTTTTGACTTCCTACTTCAAAAACTTTCTATTTTCGTTCATGATCTCCACTACCAGTTTCGGATCTGCTCTTTTGTGCACTTTGCGGTAACTTTTCGTCTCCCTCACCTCATTGCCGAACAGTTTGTCCGGTCTGTTGGAAAAGATATAGGTATATTTTGGAGTGATGATGGCATTGTTGTTCCAGTTGGCGCAAAAGGCAAAATCTCTCATGAAATCTTTGGCAAAGAGGTTATGCCCGTTGCTGTACTCATCCGCCGGATTTTTGACACCCAGCAGATGCAGCAGCGTCGGTACAAAGTCGATATGACTGGTCATCTGCGCCTGGGGTATATGGACTCTCCCCGCAAGGGATCTGGGCAGTTTGACGATAAACGGGATATGCGTCTGCGCCTCTGAAAAGGAGGAGTTGTGCCCAAACGCGCCGTACTCGTAAAACTCCTGCCCGTGATCGGAGGTAAAGATGATCATCGCATCATCGTACAGACCCTTCTCTTTCAGTTTTGCGATCATCTCACCGAAGAGTTTGTCATCATACCAAACCGCGTTTTTATAGGCGGCAAATGCACTTTTGATCTCGTCGCTTCCTCTTGTTGCGGTGACGTAGTTGATATTTTCATCTTCCGCATAAAAGCGGTTTTGCGAAGGCGGGAAAGAGTACCCGTGCGGCGCATCCATAAAGACAAATGAGAAGATCGGTTTTTTGGTATCAAAATGGTCCATAAAACGCAGAAAGTAGTTTGCTAGGGCACGGTCTTTCTGCCACGGCGCACCGGGAAAGTCATCATGGATACAATCGACCACATCGACATAGCAGGTTTTGCGAAACTCCGGCCAGTTGGTATTGGTCGAAGAGACCACCGAGATCTGATACCTCAGCTTTTGCAACACATCGAAGAGCACCGATCCTTTAGCGGCATTGAGAAAATTGAACCAGTAGGTCGCATTGAGACCGTACATCAGCGAAAAGATCCCGAACCGCGTGGCATTTCCGCCGCTGTAGTGGTGCGGGAACACCAGGGCATCTTTGGCAAACGCTTCGACATGCGGCGCGGTTTCGGGTGTGAGTATCGAATAGCGCACGGCATCACTGGCAAAAATAAAGATATTGAATTTGGACACATTGGTATCGACCTGCAATGGGCGCAGCGGATAGTGCAATCCCGCATTTTTACGAATCGTATTTTGCATTTTGACATCCGGCTTGTACCCGAACCACTTTGCCGCCAGTTTGTTGAATGTCAGCGGCTGATAGAGCGGTATCACGCGAAAAGCGGAGAGGATATCGTTTTTGTTGGTCAGCGATGCCATCCCGTATGTCACCTTCTCTCCCACTATAATCAGCACCAGAGGGATCAGCACAAATCTGTTCAGACGGCGGTTTATGAACTGTTGCCGGGAGGCATCCATCGCCAGCACTTTGCGGATCATCCAAAACTCGATCCAGACAAAAAAGAGCACAAGCGCGGCAAAAAGCAGTACAGGCACAACACCGATCTGCAAAGAGTCCATCGCATCGGGAGAGGTGATGATATTGAGCACCATCGCATTGATATGAAACTTGTAGAGCCTGTAGATAAAAAAATCGACCACCAACCCCAGATCGACCAGCACAAACAGCAGTGCCGCAAGATACAGTACTCCTCTTTTCAGCGGCTGAAACCAAAAGAGCAATAGATAAAACAGCAGATACAAAATTGCCGCACTCGATACCGCACCCAGCAGCGTCACCACAAAAACAGCCGGCGACACACCATCCAGATGAAGCAAGAAGAGGATAAAAAGCAGCATTGTGATGGAGAGATTGTATTTGAAAAAGAGCGAAAACGCATGGTTTTGAAAATTGATTCTCAACAGAGACTCCCTGTTTGGCGTATTTTGAATTATAGACCGGGATTATACACTTTGTTGGGATAAAAAGAAATGTTTCGATACACTTCTGTTTACAATCGCATATATAAAACAGCATCGCATCCTCTGAATAACGCTCGCTCGAACAACATCTGCAACGGAGATTTTTCAGAGGATGCAGGTATGATCATGTACTATGTATCGATATTTTTGCTATTAATCCTATAATACAGAGAAGAGAATTGAGATTTTTTGCCACTTTTTATGTCGCATATCCATACTATTTCCCCCACTATCTTCCTATATACAGGGAATTGAAACGGAGAGGACATCGTGTGCATTTTGTTCTCAACGATCAGGAAAACCGCTCTCTGATGCAAAAGATCGCAGAAGATGAAAAACTCGATCACTCTTTCGGAGAAGAGCAGCTTTTTAAAATCCAGAGTGATTTTATATTTTTTGCCAATCCGTTTGAGAGAACAAAGGAGCTTCATGCGACTACCATCTTTCTCGAACACGGTATCGGTACCAAATCTACAGCTTTTTATCCTGTACTAGAGTATATCGATATCTATCTGGTCGAAGGGAGCTACAAATATGAGCGGCTTGCATCCCTCTACCCACATCTGACACATAAACTTCATAAAGTCGGTTTTTCAAAATTCGACCCGATCGCCAATATGCCTCCCGATCTCAAATCTTCACTCTCTAAAGCATACAATCTCGATCCGACTAAAAAGACGATCCTCTATGCACCCACATTTTTCCCCTCTTCTATCGAAAAGATGGATGCCGATTTTCCCCGGCACTTTCACAACTACAATATCCTCATCAAAGCGCACTATCTGACATATGAGCGAAAACAGTACAAAAACCAGCGCAAGCAACTTACACACTGGAACAGTTTTGAAAACTGCACTGTACTGGATGTCGATACATACGATCTGGTTCCGCTTTTTGCCCTCAGCGATCTCATGATAAGCGATGAAAGCTCGGCGATGTTTGAGTTTGCCGCGTTAAACAAACCTGTTGTCTCCAACCGCTACTTCAAACTTCGTCTCTCATACTATCTGCGTCCCTCAAAACTCTACAAACGTATCGACAAGGGCAAAGAGAAGTACCGTGAAATCCTCTACAATGCAAACAACTACAACGAGACACTCCGACTGGCAAAAGAGGCACTGCGACAGACCCCTGACAGACTGGCTGCGAAGCGTGTCGCCTTTTCAAAAGATATCTGCGGTACAATAGACGGCAAAGTCTCCGCACGCATCGTCGATCTTTTAGAGGGGTATCATGGCTAAGTTCAAAAGGGCAATCACTTACGGAACATTCGATATGTTTCATGTGGGGCATCTTGAATTGCTCAAACGCATTAAAAACCATGCAGAGGAGATTGTTGTCGCTGTCTCTACCGACGATTTCAATACGATCAAAGGCAAAAAAACGATTATCCCCTACGCACAACGTGCACAGATTGTCGAAGCGATCCGCTATGTCGACAGGGTGATCCCGGAGCACAGCTGGGAACAGAAGCTGGAAGATATCCGAAAATATCAGATCGATGCACTCATCATGGGAGACGACTGGGAAGGGAAATTTGATTTTCTCAAACCCTATTGTGAGGTCATCTATCTGCCGAGAACCAAAGATATAAGCTCCACGGAACTGAAAGAGACACTCAAAGCGATCTCCTGTGTCAATGTCCGTGAACTGAACCATGCCCTGGAGATTTTGACCAGAATCAAGGAAAATCTCGAATGATCCGTTATGCCATCGCTCCCCGCAGAGAAGCGTTTTCCCCTTTTGTCAAAGATATCCAAACATATTTTGAAGCACCGGGTACGGTGATCACACAAAAACGAAATATCATCAAAATCCTCTCTTTCATGAAGCAGAAAGTGGTCGTAAAGTCGTTTAAGATACCCAACCCAATCAACCGTTTCGCCTACCGTTTTATCAGAGCCTCCAAAGCGAAACGCTCGTTTGTCAACGCGACAAGGCTGCGAGAACTCGGCATCTCCACCCCCGAACCGATTGCGTATGTCGAATTTTTTACACCGCTGCTGGAGAGAAGCTACTATATCAGCGACTATTTCGATTTTGACTTCGAGATACGTGCAGTGCTCAAAGATCCGCACTTTCCCGACCGAGAAGCAATTTTAAGAGAGTTTGCACACTTCTCATGGCAGCTGCATCAAAAAGGTGTCTATCATATCGACTACTCACCGGGCAATGTCCTGATCAAAAAAGAGGGTGATCGCTACCACTTTTCAATCGTCGACGTCAACCGGATGAAGTTCATCACCTATACGGATGATCTGCGTTTCAAAAACCTCTCCCGCTTCTCCGCAACACAACAGGATACCGACTTTATCGCAAAGAGTTACGCACAAATCGCGGGTATCGATACCGCATATGCCGTCAAAACACTGCGTCACTATCACCAAAAGCACCAGCAATACCTGCAAAACAAAAAGAGACTCAAAAAGTATCACCGCACAAATAGTTAAAATAGTGAACTATACACTCGTCTTTTCCTCATGATACTGCGCATCCAGCCAGAGTATCGTCATCATCATCGTATAAAAGAAGATATATTTGATATGTGCAGTGAGCGGAGAGGCAGTCATCATCCCCGTTAGTGTCACGACCAGAAGAAGCATCATCCCCACCGATCCGACACGGTACGCTAGCATAAACTGGTAAAGGAGCACACCTGCCAAAACCACAACGCCCATAACACCGAAAAGCATAAAAAAGAGTACAAAGTTGTTGTGCGGATTGAAAAAGTAATCCAAACCGAGACCGCAGTTGCGATGCAACTCTGCAAATCCTTTTTCACCAAGCAAAAGGTTCATCTCGTAAACGCCGTCTCCGGTTCCCACACCGCCGATGGGACTGGAAGCGCCTATCTGTGCGGCATATTTCCACATCTCAAACCGACAGGCGATGCTGTCGCGTTTGCCGGTCCCGACCACTTCATGAAACTCATAACTCGCCTTATCTACCCGACTCTTGAACTGGTCACTGAGATGATAGGCGGCAAAAAAGAGCACTCCCGCACTGATGATCACTGCCGAGACACTTTTCACAAACGAGAGTCTGAATTTTACTATCGCAAGGAGAAAGAGTACCGGCAAAAGTGCCACCTGCCCTATGCGCCCTTTGTTGATAAAGAGTACCGTCAGCGTCAGCAGGGCAAAGAGCAGGTAGAGGATATTTTTCCGCTCTTTCAAATGTGCAAAATCGACCTCGCTGATCAGATACCCGAAGGTAAAAGCGAGTATCAGAGAGTAGTGCATATGGTGCATAAAAGGAGACGGCAGAGAACCGGTCAACTCTACCCCTGAGACGCTGTAGAGGTAGAGAGAATAGATCTCAGAGATAAAAACTGCTGCCAGAAAAGCGTAGATCGCATAGCGTGCAAACCGCCGGTCAAAAAAGGAGATCACGATCGGAGCGAAAAGATAGAGTTTCTGTTTTGAAAGCACTTTCCAGCCGTCATCAAGATCCTGTGTCCAGAGCATACCAGCGGCAAAGAGCAGATAGAGCACCAGAAAAGTGAGGGCAAGTTTGTCATGAAGTATCGTCTCAATTTTTTGTCGATACGCGCCACCCCCGATCCAGAGCAGTACTATCAGAATCGTCAGTATATAGGAGACTGCGGTGTTGATCGTGATCGTAAAGAGTAAAAGAACGATCAAATAGTTGTGTGCGTGACGCAGCTTATGCATCTTTTCGACCTTTTCGCCCGAAAAACGGAAACTTCCAGTAGTTGAGTTCTTTTCGAAGTTTCAAATTGCGTATGATGTTGAGCGGTTTCCTGCGGCGGGGCTTTATCTCGCCCCGGATCATTTTATCGACAGCATCCAGGATTCTGGCACTCGATCTTCCGTCTCGGTAAGGGTGGTAATGCATCACATTTTTATAGATCTCGTCACGATTTTGCATCGGATTTTCCAGTACGGAGAGAATCGTCTCCTCCAGCTGATCGATCTGCGTGACATTGATCAGCGACTTGTCCTCTTCATACCCCTGAAATGTCACCACCGGTTTCAACTGAATCATAAATTCGTAAATAATCGAGGAGATATCACACAACATCATATCCGCCTCACGAAACGCATCTGTCAACTCTGTCGGTTCCAGAAAAGTGACATTGGGCAAATCGATAGCCCTGTATTTTTGCATCACCTCTTTCTCCATCTTGGGATGGAGCGTGATATACCACTGAAAATCATACTTCTGCATCATCTGGAGTAAAAACGGGTAGAGCACTTTCGCTTTCGTGTAACGGGGGCTAAATGTAGAACCGAAGAGGATTGTCTTTTTGCGCTTTTCAGGTTGAGATACTTCGCTATGCTGGAAAAGAGGATCGACTTTACTCCAGCCGGTCTCTTCGACACAAAAGTGACCATGCTCCTCCGCCAACTCTTTATATCGCAATGTCGAAGAGGGTCCCTGCGTACAGTAGAGATCGAACATCCCACGGATGATAAAGTGATAGATCGTTCCGTTTCTCTTTTTGAAACTAGGCATCCCGTGAAATACTTTGACTTTCAGTCCCGGTATAAACGAAGGCACCACATTTCCCGGCACAAACACCGCGTCTGGACGGTATCCGATCACATCATCCACACTCTCTAAACGCTCTTCATCTTCATGAAGATAGTCATGATGGATCTCATCACCGTATAGAAACCATCTGACGCTATCACCCCTGCGCAAAATCTCTTCCTGAAGCGGGCGCAAAACGGCAAAACTGTAATCCTGAGAAATAAAAAAGAGATACCTTTTTTTCAAAAATAGCCTTGATATAATCTGATATGAATTTATGATACAATGCCAATACTTTAGAATACCTCTGAAAAGTGTATGCGCTTTTCAGAAGTGCTCTTTATTGAACAAATATCGATAAAAGTGCAGGATAATAGAAGATTGAATAAAGATTTAAAACAGTTTTTTAAGCGGTTTCTCCCCTACTTCAAAGATTATAAAAAAGAGTTTGTCATCTCCTTTACCGGGATGTTTATGGCAGCAGGCGGCGCGGCGCTTTCGGCGTATATCATCAAACCGGTACTCGACAAGATCTTTATCGAGAAAGATGAGCATATGCTCTATATACTCCCCTTCGCACTCATCGCGATCTATACTTTCAAAAGTA